>CAKQXZ010000009.1 GCA_934292955.1 uncultured Clostridia bacterium | reverse complement strand
ACTGACGATTATTATAATCTGTATTCTTACGTTATCGACGTTATTTGCCTGCAGCTCGGCTCCGAGCGGCAAAGACTACTACGCCCCGGGTCCGGGATACGACGACGGATATCGCCCGAGCGATACGGGCAAAGACAACGCCGAACTATATCCGTATCCCGACGGCGGATCGGGCGATTCGGGCGTTTCGGGCGAGATAACGCCTATCAGCCCGGGTCAGCTTACAGCCGCCGCCCATAACGACAACGACTATTACGAAGACTGGCTGAAACTTTTTTATAAGGGACAGACGTCGGAAAACAACGGCAAATTTGTGGAACATATAACCGACAATTTCGGCTTGTATTCTTTATCGCGCGTGAAAGTAACCGTTACTTGCGGCGAAAACGTTGTTGAACAAGCGGCTGTAACCTGCACCAAAGACGACAAAACGCTGTTTTCGGCAATGACCGACGCGGCGGGCGTAGCCTATCTTTTTCCGCAGGAAAGTTCGGGCGATATAACCGTTTCGTGCGTGATAAACAATAAAATTCAAATCAAAAAAACGACGTATTCCGCCACCGACCGCGACATAAAAGTCAACTTTGAAAACGGCACGAGCGAAAAGGCAAAACTTATTCAGCTTATGTTCGTAATCGACGCAACCGGTTCTATGGGCGATGAAATGAACTACCTTAAAGCCGAGCTCGGCAACGTTATAGAACGCGTGGTTGCAAAGCACTCGGGCGACATAACAATTCATCTCGGTTTCGTTTTCTATCGTGACGACAGCGATAAACAAAAATTCGTGGTAGCAGACTTCAAAGACGTAACCGACAAAAACGACTACGCCGAAATGCAGGATATACTCGCTTCGGTTACGGCGAGCGGCGGCGGCGATTACCCCGAAGCGCTTGACGAAGCAATGCTTATGGCTGTTAACAAACAGTGGGCGGCGGACGGAACCAAGATAATTTTCAATCTGCTCGACGCACCCTGTCACCGGACCGAAGAAGATAAAGCAAACTACTCTTCGGCAGTTGCGGCAGCCGCGGCTAAAGGCATAAGAATCTGCCCCGTTCTTGCAAGCGGCGCCGATCAGTTTACCGAATATCTTGTCCGTCAGGCGGCAATTCTTACGGGCGGCACGTTCACTTATATCACGGACGATTCGGGCATAGGCGGCAGTCACCACGACCCTGATCTTCCCAACGACGTAATCGAACTTATGAACGATATGTTGGTTCGTCTTGTAGACGGTTACTACACCGGCACTTTCGAACAACCCGTTCATTGGCGTGACTCCGTTTTGCAGCAAGAAAAAACAAATCCGGCGCAGTAAATGCATGTAACAGCCGAAACGATAAAGGTAAACGTAATGAAAACAAAAAATTTTCCTAAGATTCTATCGGTTCTAGCGGCAATACTTCTTATCTGCGCCATAATAATAAGCCCCGTTACAACGACTGCAAAAGCCGATATGGGACCAAAACCTTTTGTAGAAATAACATTCAAAAATCTGCCCGACGGAAACCTGTATTGCACTCTGCTTTCGAAAACGGAAAGCACGGGACCTTACAGCCACGACTATTCGCATTATCAAGTTTCGGGCAATGAAACCGTTGCCGAAATCGACAATGCCTTTTCGTCCTATACCGATAAAGACGGATTTTATTATCTGCACTATTTCTCGCTTGTGGATAACGATACCCCTTTCAGATGGGGCTATTATCCGCCGCACACTTTCAAAATTCTTATCTATTCTAAAACGGAAGACAAGTTTATCGTCAACGACGAAATTTTAGAGCGTTACGCCTTTTCGTCATATTTCACTTCGGACTACGCGGGCGCAACGCCGAACAACACGGCAACCGACATAAAAACAGTAAAAAGTTACAATTACTTTTTAGAAATAGTCAAACTTATTTTGCGCATAGCCGTAACTATCGGAATCGAAATCGCAATCGCACTGCTTTTCAGATATCGCGGCAACAAACTGACGTTTATAGTAATAGTCAACGTTATAACGCAAGTACTTCTTAACATCGGACTGAATCTGTATAACTATAACTCGGGCGCGCTCGCAATGGGGTTTTACTATATACTGTGGGAGATAGTAGTCCTGATAGTCGAAACTCTTGCTTACATTATCGGCATGCGCATCATCGAAAACAAAAACGGCGAAAAACACAGATTTTTCCTTATCCACTTGCTTTACGCTTTGGCGGCAAACATTGCGTCGTTCGGCATAGGCGTGCTGTATCTTATAGTAATCGGCATTTAACCGTTGCCGCATAAAAAGATATTTGACACGCTTTATAACTGCCGCCGAAATCAACTTAAAAACGACCTGTTCCCCACAAAAGTCGGGCTATAGGTCGTTTTTTAATGGTTTCGGTATAATTAAAAAATTTTAATCTGTCAATTAGTACCAATTATTTGCTCGCTTGAATTCTGCCAATTCGGCTTGATAATCATACACGTCGGAAGGAACAAAAATATTCAACTTTGTGATTGAATCGTTTTCTTTTTCTATCAATGCGGCGAAGCAAATATTGTCTACCCCTTTTACTCTCATCCATATATCCCCGTAAATCAAGAATTTCGAACCGTCCGAATTACTCGTTAAATAATCCATAAACACAAAGCACTGCTCGTCGGTAAGATTAAACTCATTCATTATTCGCTTTTCAAGTTCTTTTTTATCAGGAATCTTCGGCTTATTTTTTATTATTGTTTTTCTGACACACTTTTCGTAATCGAGTTCCTTATTCCAATCGTTGATCGACTTCAGATAATCGATTTCTTCGGCATCGAACACTTCATTCACGTCCTGCACAATGCGTGGTTGCTTTTTAACAATATGGCACTCGTCTTCATAATAAAATACTTCGTCTTTATCAGAAGCCTGACAAACTATTAACGCGGCAAACATAACATCACCGCCTGAGTAGTATTCTTCGTGATAGAAAAACATTACCCGACCGTAACTATCTTCGTCAATCTTCTCGATTTGCGGGTCAAGAACATAACACCCGCCCATAGAATATCCGTTGGTCCACAACACGTTGTTTAAGGCAACCGTATACAGATCGCTATAATCGCCGGAATACTCTTTCCACTCACATGAACTTAAAAAAATCAGCAACGCTACAATTATCAGCGGTAATGCTTTTTTCATTCTGCCCCCTTGTTTTTTACACAGGAAAAAATCTACTGCAATTCTTACCCTAAGTATATAAAATTTCTTAATTTTTGTAAAGTCTTTTCACAAAAATCGGGCTGCAAATTCGGTGCTTTAGGAATTTCGGACGTTATCTTTGATAATTTTTGACTTAAACAACGCGTCAAACTCGGCTATCGTTCCGTTTACAATGTTATCTTTCTGGCAAATCCATGCATTTGTAATATCGCCGAATCTGAAAATAATATAGTAAACTTCGCCGCTATCCAGGATTTTTTTAACCTGAGAAATCTTTTTCTTACGCCATACTTTTTCGCCCTTTTTCCAAATTTCTAAAGCAAGTTCGTTTTCCGTAATTACGATATGAGGGGAAAGTTTAATACGCAACACGACCTTATCGGGCGTTTTCGCAATTAAAGCCACTTCAATCAACATAACAACGGTACAAACTATCAGCTCGGGCAGAATATCAGAAAAAGCGTTCAAAGGCAGCAAGACAACAACCCCGATTATCCAGATTATAGCTAAAAACAGCAGAATGGTAAATTTTACTTTTCTATCTGCTTTCTTCATTCTGTCAAGTTGATTCTTTTCCGAAATCGCCCCGTTAAATTCAATCATATGTTCGCTCCGTTTGTTAATTGTAACTGCTGCCACACCCGCTAAACGGCGATTTTACGTTTACAAAGTTTCTTGTTTTTTTGAGTTTTATATCGATTGTAACCGCGAAAGACTTTTCTTAAAAAAAACGAACCCGAATATAAAATCAGGCTCGTTTTGACGTTTAACGATTATGTGCGCCGCTTGCACAATAATTATCTCAGTTCTTTCGACGCTCTCGGATACAGTATTACGTCGCGGATATTGCTCATACCGGTAACGTACATAACCATACGATCGAATCCGATACCGAACCCGCTGTGCGGAACCGAACCGAACTTTCTGAGATCGAGATACTGACTGTAAGCCGAAAGATCCATATTACGGACTTTCATCGCTTCAACGAGTTTATCGTAGTCGGCTTCACGTTCGCTGCAACCTACTATTTCGCCGATACCGGGAACGAGAAGGTCGGTCGCAGCAACGGTCTTTCCGTCGGGGTTCTGTTTCATATAGAACGCCTTGATATCCTTGGGATAGTTAATTACGAAAACAGGCTTTTTGAAAACCTTTTCGGTAATATATCTTTCGTGTTCGGACTGCAGTTCGTTTCCCCATTCGGGAGCGTATTCGAACGTAACGTCTTTTGCGTTTTTAAGAATTTCAATCGCTTCGGTGTATTCAAGAACTTTGAATTCGGAATTTACAAGCAGATTGAGTTTTTCTGTAAGCCCCTTTTCATAGAAGTTTTCGAAGAACGCGATCTCCTGCGGGCATGTTTTAAGAACGTAGGCTACGATGTACTTAACGTATTCTTCTACAATTTCGATTATATCGGGAAGTTCTGCAAACGCGACTTCGGGCTCAACCTGCCAGAATTCGGCAACGTGTCTTGACGTGTTGGAATTTTCCGCACGGAAAACAGGTCCGAAAGTGTAAATTTTGCCGAGTGCCATCGCCGCGACTTCGCCTTCGAGTTGACCCGAAACGGTAAGATATGCTTTTCTGCCGAAAAAGTCGTTTGCAAAGTATTCTTCTTCGGTCTTGGCGGTATCGTTCCACTTTCTCGTGGTCGCCCTGAAAACTTCACCCGCACCTTCGCAGTCGCTGCCTGTAATAATCGGAGTATGAACGTAGGTGAAGTTATTGCTCTGAAAATACATATGCGACGCATACGCAAGCGCCGATCTCACCTTCTGAACGTTTATAAACGT
Organism: uncultured Clostridia bacterium; assembly: GCA_934292955.1. The sequence goes on along the minus strand of CAKQXZ010000009.1, from coordinate 39,950 downwards.
GTTCGCTCTTATGCGAAGGTGCGGCATTGCTCTTAAATATTCAAGCGTGTGGCGTTTTTTCTGCAGCGGATAATCCGGCGGGCATTCGCCTAAAATCTCGTACGACTTAAGCTGAAGTTCGCACACGTTCTTTTCAGATTCTACAAGCTTACCCACAAACTTAACGCCGGTACCTACGGGAAAAGCAAGGTTATCGTCCGCAAAAGCGTTTTTATCTATTACGATCTGCAAATTCTTGCAGGACGTTCCGTCGTTCAGTTCGACGAACGCGACGTTTTTCGATTCTCTCGAAGTTTTTACCCACCCGCAAACGGTGAGCGACTGACCGACGTATTTCGACGGATCGTTAAAAATTAACTTGATGTCGGTATGTTTCATAATTCACCCGCTCCAAAAAATTCTTTTTTATCTTGCGATACGCCCGCCCGCGTTTCGTAAAACACCCATGCGGCATTCCCTCAACCCGCTCAGCGGCATTCCGTAAAACACCCATGCGGCAATTTCCGAACCCGCCCCCGCGGCTTTTTCAAAACGCCCTGCGGCATATCGCAAAGCATAAATATATTTTTATATAATAGTATATCCAAGCAAAAAATTTGTCAACGATTTTTACAAGTTTTACCGAGTTATGAATTTTTCGGCTCAAAAAAAGCAAAAATCCCGCCTTTTTTACAGCATTCGGTTCAACCTTAAAAAAAGTCAAATTCCGAGGGTACGAATGTCAAGTTTTTGTTATTGCAAAAACGCCCGCCTCAGGTCACTTTTTTATTTATCCGGGCAGCGTTTTTCGGCAAATTATTCTATCAGCATATCTCTCATCATATCGAGAGTCGCGCTCGGAACTCCGCAGTTTATAAGATAATTGTAAGCGTTTTCGGCAATAGTGCTGCCGCCCGCTTTTTTAATTTCTTTAAGATATTTGTCAATCGTAGTAAAACTTCTCGTTCCGCCGATATTGCCGAATCCCGAAAAAAGATAGTCGTAATACAACCCCTCTTCTTCAACGCCGAGCATATCGATTATAAGGAATGCAATCACTCCGGTTCTGTCCGTTCCGATACTGCAATGAAAGGCTATAGGATAATTATCGGCACTTTCGAATACTTTGAAAACGTCCGCGATCCTGTCTTTGTTTATTAAAAGATAGTTGCCTTTTGTCATCATCGGAACCGAAATATATTGCACCGTATCGCCGAGCGGACTGACCGTAATTCCACCGTTTTCGTTGTTATCGGTGCGCCTTAAATCGAGTTCGGTCTTAATTCCGAGTTCTTCGGTCAAAGTTTTTATCCCCGCTTCGGTTACAATCGGAGTATCGGTTTCGTTTTCGTTAAAACGCGCGGTACGATAAAGCATTCCCTGCTTCACCCTGCGCCCGTCAACAGTTTTCCACCCGCCGAGGTCGCGGCAGTTGGTAACTCCGTCAACATAAAGGTTTCTCGGCGCCGTCGCGGCGGTTCTGAACTCTTTTTCTTTCCCGACTTTCTCGCCGTTCTCGTCTATTAAATACCAGACGTAATCCTTGCCGATTTCAGAATTGTAATAATCGAACGTCTTGTCGTTTCCGAGTGTTTCAATAAGGCTGATTTTTCCGTCTTTTTGCTTGATAACGATGCTATAGCCCGACTTTTTATCCTTTACGTCGAGTCTAAGCGGCAACGGTCTGCTGTTTTCGGACTTGCCGTCGCTGTCGATGCTCGCAATGTACGAAACGTCGCTCAGAAGAAAATCCGATTGAATTTTTGTGTGCCTTACAAACCCGTTTTCTCCCGAACCGTCGGCAGGTTTAACGCACCCGAAAAAACACGTTGCCAGCACAAATACGGCAACTATCGCAGAAAATACAGAAAATAATCTTTTCATTGTCATTACCCCACAATTGTTTTATATCAATTCTGTTTTACGTCAAAATCTATGTTAAATGCGTACGTAAACTCACCTTAAGTTATGCCTTTACGCAGTTATTACGTCAATCCGCACAATTTACAACTGTTTTTTCCGTTATTTATTTAACGCCTGCCTGTTATTTATGTAATATCTGCAAAGATCGGCAATTTGCGTATTATCTATAACGTCGGCTATCCGCCCGATCGGCGAAAAGTAAAAAAACGGAACCTTTCTTCTCGTATGGCCGCCGTGTCCGAACCACCGATCGGACGGATTTTTCAGGTCGGCGTTTTTCGGAATAGTCAACCTGCCGGTTTCGTGATCGGCTGTCGCCACAACAAGCGTATCGCCCCTGCTTCTTGCATATGTGACCGTTTTTTCTATAGCAGAATCGTAAGATTTCATTCTTTCAAGCATTCCGTAAATATCGTTTGCATGGCTTCGTTTATCGATATACGATTCTTCAATCATTAAAAAGTACCCGTTTTCGCTTGCATTCTCAAGAAATGAAAGCGATTTTTCCACTATTTCGGTAAGCGTAATTCCGTCGCCGGCAGATTCAGGCAAAGGTTTCACGTCATATGCCGCCCAGATTTTTTCGGCGGAGCCGAATTCTTCAGCCGCGTCGTTTACGTATTTGTATCCGCTATTTTCAATTCTGTCTTTACGCTCGTCGTAATAATCTTTTTTACCGCCGGCAAATAAATCGATATTGCTTAAAAGTTGTCCGTCGAAAATATCTTCCGAATCTCCCCGATTATCGGCATGCGATGAAAACGCGGCGGGCGTCGCTCCGCTAACGCCCTCGCTCGCAATAATGCCTACAGCCATTCCTTTAGCCTTTGCAAGTTCGGCATTAGTAAGTATATCTTTACCCATATATCGCGCTATAGCACCGTTATCGGTCTTTTTGCCCGTAGATAAAGCCGTTGCCGCCGCAGCCGAATCTGTCGGCCCGAACAACGCTTCAGAGTCGGTAATCGTTTTGGAACAGCCCAGCGATTGTGCGCGCATAAAACTCGTTTCGCCATAATAACCTTCGGCGCAATCGATATGATTAAAGCCCATTCCGTCGCCGATCATTAAAATTACGTTTTTATATTCTCCCTCGAATTTTACATCGGCGCGATAAGTCCGGCTTGTTGCCTGTCCGAGCGTCCATACCCCGAAAAAACTGCAACCAAACACAAAAATCGCAAGCAAAACTACGATTACTTTTTCAAAAATTCTTCTTTTTCCGTGCAATTCGACAGAACAGATTTCTTTTACCGATACCTTCACTTTAATTCTCCGTTTGTCGGCAAGTGCAACCGACCTCAAAAAAATTATAACATACCATACGTCGAAACACAACTTTTTAACAAAGTGCGTAAAAAGTTTTTACGCCGTACAAAACCACGCTCCGACTACGGCATAATTCGTGGCGCCTCAGCGTTTCGTTTTTGTTAGTCGTATTCAAATTTATTTTATCGGCATAATATAATATATGAAAACAATCGTATTATGCGGCGGCGGCACGGCGGGACATATCATGCCGCTTGTGGCACTACTTCCATATCTTAAAAAAAAGTTCGATACAATAGCATACTTTTCAAGCGGAAAAGAGATCGAAAAAAGACTTATGAACGATCCGCTGGTTAATATATTTGGTATTTCGCCACCGGCATTCCGCCGTTCGCTTTCGCTTGAAAATCTTTTGATTCCCGCAAAACTTTCAAAATCGGTTAAAGAATGCAAAAGCTACTTAACACATCTTAAAGCCGATGTAGTTTTTTCTAAGGGGGGATATTGCGCTTTGCCCGTATGTCTTGCCGCAAAATCGCTTAAAATACCCTATTTTTGTCATGAATCGGATTTGAGTTTGGGGCTTGCAAATAAAATTACCTATAAAAAAGCCGAAAAACTGCTTACTGTTTTTGAAGATACGGCAGTTAAATACGGCGGAGTATGCGTAGGCGCGCCCATACGCGACGATTTCGGCAGCCTTTCACGCCTGCAGGCTAAAAACAAATTGGGAATTCACGATAAAAAACCTGTTTTACTCGTTACGGGCGGCAGCCAGGGAAGCCGCACAATAAACGCCGCCGTGCGCAATAATTTAGGCGAACTTGTAAAACGTTTTAACGTTGTTCACCTTTGCGGAAAAGGCAATAAATCAGGCAATAAGTCGATTAACGGCTATTTCGAATATGAATTTGCAGACATGAACGTCTGTCTTACGGCATGTGATTTAGTCCTTTCACGCGGCGGTTCCAATACTCTTTTTGAAATAATGTATTGCAAAAAGCCCGCTGTTATTGTTCCGCTTAAAAAAGGCTCGCGCGGGGATCAGAAGAAAAACGCCGACTATTTTTCAAATAAAGGCGCGCTTATCGAGTGCGACGAACATTATTTAGACGAAAAAATCATAACGCTGCTTGACGATTTATGGCGCAATAAAGACATGGTTATAAATAATATGAATAAGCTTAACATTCAGAACGGGACAAAAGCGACGGCAAAAATCATTTGTGATTTTATTCAATCTTCAATTTAACATTATAAAACGCCATAAAACAGCATAAAAAAGACGATTATATGCTTTTTTTACGATTGTATATGATAAAAAACATATTGCAGGAATTTCCTTAAAAAAAAGTAAATTATTTTTTGAAAACCGTCGAAAAAACAGTTGACAAAAAATTGTATATAAAGTAAAATGAACAAGCATTGTAAATCGGCGCGGAGTGGAGCAGCTGGTAGCTCGTCGGGCTCATAACCCGAAGGTCGTGTGGTTCAAATCCCGCCTCCGCAACCAGTGTTTTCTATCTTTCTTTTTCATAAAGAAAGAATATGGCGGCGTAGCTTAGTTGGTTATAGCGGCCGGTTCATACCCGGCAGGTCGTTGGTTCGAATCTGACCGCCGCTACCAATCTTTCGGTATGAGCCACCACAATTCAGTTGCATATGCCGAAATATGGCCCCTTGGTCAAGTGGTTAAGACATCGCCCTTTCACGGCGGTATCATGGGTTCGAATCCCGTAGGGGTCACCACTATCAAACAATCAACACAGTTGTGTTGGTTGTTTTTTTGTGTTTTTTAAGCAATTTGCGTTTTTTTTAGAAACCCTGCGAAAATGATAATCGTCAAACGGATTATTTTATGCGCTTTATTTACCCTATGAATGCTTTTCCATGGAGTCACCAAGAAAAATATAAATTTACTGTAGCACCCAAAGAACTCAGCGCATTTTTGCGTATGTAGTGGCGGTTTTCTTTCCCGCATTTATCGGAGATTGCATGCCGATATCTTCACTACCCCTAATATAAAAAACTCCATTGACAAATCAACACGGATATGATATACTTTAGAAAAGGGGGCATTATGAAAAAGCAAATTATAGTAGGTTTTATTGTATTGGTTCTTTTATGCGCGTGTTCTTGCACTCTTGTCGATAGTAAAGTGGAACTTTCTCAAAGTGCAGAAAACGTTCAATCGATACAGATATTCTATTCCGAACGCGTTTACGACGAAGGAAATATCGAGGTTTTTCTTGAAGAAAACGAACCTTTTGCTATTTTAGAATCCGAGAAGTATAATGATATGCTTAACGAACTTCGCGAACTCGATTATCAGAAATGGGTACTGCACTTACTCGTTCCGCAGGACGGCGGATGCGACTATGGCGGATATATAATAGCCGTGTTATATTCAAACGGCGGATATGATATTATAGCCGAAGAAGGGTTATTCAGTTATTATTTCAACAAAAAAGGAAAAGGCAGATATCGCTATGACTACTCCGATTATTGCGGAGAACTGCCCTGGAACGATTTTATAAAAAAATATATCTGACAAATATATGGAAAGCCCGCTGAAAGACGAGATAATCGACTTATAGGCGGTTTTTTTGTATTTAAGGTAACGGATTATTTGAATTTGTGGCGCAGCGTTGGGGTAAGTGCGGCACTACGCGCCTGGATCCTTCGAAAGCCGAACAAACAAGCAAGGCTCAAGATGACGAAAAATAGAAAAAAAAGATTAACCAATAAACTAATTCATTAAATACAAACCGATTATAAAAAACTCTGTTACGATTGCGGAGCTACCCTGACGATATCTTCGTCGGGGTTTTTCTCTTCTTTAGTAAGTTGAATGTTATTTTTTGAAAGCCCAATTCAACTATTTTTAATTAAAAACATTGCAGTATAATCAAAAAAATGATATGATAAATTCAGAAGAGTACTTTATAATGAAAGGTATACAAACATGAAAGAATTGAAATGCACTAATTGCGGAGCAATCATAGAAAGAGAATTTGCAAAAGACTATCTCTGTCCATATTGCGGAAGTAAATTTATAGTTGACACTCCTAAAGAAAGTGACATCCAGACAAATTTAATACGATATGGATATACACTTCTTTCTGAATTCGAATTTGAAAAAGCCTATTCGGTATTTGAGAATGGGTTAAATTATGATTTTGAAAATCCGGACATCCGATTTGGGCTTTTGCTTGCCAAAACCAATGTGTCCGCGAAAGAGAAGTTTGTTGATATGGATAAAAACCTTGAGAAAACAAACGAATATATAAACGCCTTAAAATATTCCGATGAAGACACGAAAAAAATCCTTTCTGCTTGTTTCAGAAACGATAATGTTAAAAAAGAAAAACACCCACAATATTGCAGATGTATAGATTGCAACTATTACATAAGCAATGTACAAAACAAAAGATGTAAAATATATGATAAAAAGCCAATAGCAGAAGAGGGATTTTGCATCGATTTTAAGTGGAAAAAATAAGTTTTGTGATAACCGAAAACAAAAATAAAAACCCGCCGAAAGACGAGATAATCGACTTATAGGCGGGCTTTTTGTTTGTAATTCAAAGATATTACGCGTTATTTTTACGACCGACGCCTGTCAGGATGACAAGAGAGAAAAAATAGGATGACCAAGCGTTCGGCGTTGGAGCATTTTGCGCCACAATAAAAACACTGCGTAATTGCTCAATTTGCCGTAACGCTTCACGCGGCGGGGGCTTCCCAGATTAAAGTTTCGACAATAGTCGTGCCGTAATGCCAGTAATTGCCGCTTGTTACAGCGCTGTCACCGATAAACGGATTGGTCTTGCTATAGAAGTAATGCGTTGCGTATTTTTCAAGGTCATAGTTGTTTTCAAATGTGATATTATTCCAGTCGGCTTCCGTACCCATATAGTATACGCTCGTGCCATACCTGCTGTTGAAAATCTGAAGCGATACTTTGGTAACGTCTTTACCGAGAATGAGTGTTTTGAATTTATTTGTTACATTTTGATTATTACGGTTATTGTAGAACGCTTCGGGGATTTCACCGCTTAAAACGCCGATCGTTTCAAGCTTTTTCCAGGTATCCGGGGAGTCATAATTTACCCGAGCAAACAGATATTCCAACGTTTCATTAGCCTGACCTACTTTATCTGCCGAAGTAACGCCCGCATACGGAAGTACAAGCGCCTTTAATGCCACTAAATTTTCTAATGCGCCGTATTCGATCGACGTAACGCCTTTATTCAGCGTAAGGCTTGTAAGGCTATAGTTTGCGTTATCGATTGCGCTACTGGTAGAATTATATTTCGCCCAGAACGACCAGCGAAGTATTTTTCCGCCGTAGACGCTGAGATTTGCAAGTGAGTCGGGCACTCCGCCGAATATGCCGCTCACGCCGCTGAAGAAATGGTTAATCGTAACCGTACTATCTTCATCATTCAAATGACTACCGATAAACGGAACCGCCAACGACTTAAGTTTGTTAGACATCTGTACTATTCCGCTTTCTATCGTATCCATTTCATTTGGCAAAGCGAGTGCCGTAAGCGAGTTGCAATACGCAAACGCGCCCTTTCTTATTATTTTAAGACTTTCGGGAATTTCGATAGTCACAAGCGAGATACAATCTCTGAACGCACACTCGCCGATTTCGGTTAAGGCAGACGGCAGTTTTACGTCCACAAGCGAATGACATTCAAGGAACGCATAATTGCTTATAACCGTTATGCTTTCGGGTATTTCTACCGACGTAAGTGCCGTATAAGCGAACGCCTGACTATCGATTTTGGTAAGCGACGACGGCAGATTGATTGCGGCAAGATTTTCACATCTATAGAATGCTCCGTCACCGATAGTCGTCAGACTTTCGGGTAAAGTAATGTCTGCAAGGCCGGTGCAACCGCGGAACGCGCTTTTGCCGATGATTTGAAGAGACGCATTTGCGGAAATGACTACGGTAGTGAGTTCGGCGCAGTCTTCAAACGCACTCGCGCCTATTTCCGTAATGTTATCCGTAAGAGTTATTTCTACAAGTTTTGCGCCATTAAACGCGCTGTCGTTTATTTTTGTAATGCCCGCCGTAAAAGTTATTTGCGCAAGTTTTGTATCCTTAAACGCGCGTTCGCCTATTTCGGTAATCCCCGACGGAAGGGCAATTTCGGTAAGGCTCGAGCACCCGTCGAACAACCCCGCGCCTATTTTTTTCAAGTTCTGCGGTAAAACGACAGACGTAAGACTTGTACAGCCGCTGAATACGTTTTCGCCGAATCCGACCACGCCGCCGTCAAAACGAACGGTTTTAAGCCCGGTGCTGTTTCGGAAAGCATCGGTTTCGATTGTTTCCACGCCGACGGGAATAACGACTTCGATTACGTCGGCGTTTCCGTAAAACGCGCTCTTTCTGATTGTTTTTACTCCGGCGGGAATTTCAATAGTCGTAGACGAGCCGAAATATTTAATGAAAATATCGCCGCCGATCTGTTTATAGACAAGATAGCCGTCGGTATCGCTGATTTTGCTTTGCTCGCTTTCGGAAGTGAATACGTCCCAAGCGTACTTGCAAAGTCCGCCGAGCGCGTCGCTGCCCTTATCCGCCGTAAGCGCGGAAAGGTTGCGGACTTCTATCAGACCGGTGCAGTCCGTAAACGCGCCGTCGCCAACCGAAGTTACGGTCGCGGGAAGAGTGAAACGGAAAAGATCGGTACAACCGCTGAAGGCATCTTTACCTATGGACTCGAGTTTATTGCCCGTATAAAATTGCGGAAGTTTATTGCAGCCCGCAAACGCGCCGTCGCCTATAGAAACAAGGTTGTCTCCCGTTTCGATTCCGGTAAGCGCGGAACAACCTTTGAACGCGTTTGCGCCGATCGTTACCACGTTAGGTATAGATATTTCTTTGAGTCTTGGCGCGCCTATGAATGCGCTGTCGCCTATTTCGGTTACGGTATCTGGAAGAACGATATCTGTTACCGAAGAGTTTGCGTAAAATATATTTTTGTCTATTTTCGTGACGTTACCGCGGATAGTAAGACGCATTACCGATTCCGAAAGCGCAGCAAACGTCCCTTCGTAAATCGTTTCGTTTCTCGACGTATAGTCTAACTCTTCGACGTTGCTGGCATACAATCCGCTTAACGCTGACACGGTTACCCAACCCGGCATACCCGGCATAACAAAGGCTTTGGTTATTGTAACCTTTTTAAGCGATTTCGGAAGACCGTTTCCGAAAACATAACTTAAGTTAGAATTGCCCGGTCTGCCATCTGATTTCGTGCCGTTATATTCGACGCTTTCATCGTATCTTTGACCTATAAACGGAAGGGTTACTTCAACAAGCGAATTACAGTTTTCCATTGCGCATTTGCCGATACTTGTAACGTTTTCGCCGAAAATTATTTTTTTGAGATTTGCGCAATCCTTAAACGCGTAGTCTATTACAGCTCCGTTCTTTATGGTCAGATTTTCAAGCGAAGAAGGTATCTTTGCATTGCCCGCTACGCCAACACCGCCGAAAAGATAGCCGAGATATGCGTGTTCAGATACGTCGTCATGTTTTACGCCCATAAACGGCAGAGTAAGACTTTTTAAGTTTTTGCATTGTTCGAACGCGCCGGGAGCGAGCATAGAAACGTAATCGGGGACCGTAATTTCTTCCGTGTTATAATCAGCCACGCCCGTAATCATTAAAAAGCCGAGTTCGTTATATTCTGTATAGGTATAATCTACGGCGTAGGTGAAGTTTGCAAGCTCCGCCTTTTGTTCCCATTCGGCGTAAAGCGTTATGGGACCTCCGCAAGTTGTATCTATGGTCTTTACGATTTCAAAGCCGTTCGACCAGCCGATAAACTTTTTGTCGATCATATCTTTAAGCGGGAGCAGTTCGGGCAAAACTTCGTTAAGTTCGTAAGACTGCGGATTTTCGTAATTTTCGTTGCCAAACTCGTCTATATAATTGATTGCGAACGTCGTATCGTCTTGGAACACGCCGTAAAGCACGATATCGCCGACCGAACCCGCGGGAATGTAGCCGACGGTCAAGCCGTTTTTAGTCCAACGGCGGAAATTATAGCCGGTCAGATAATATTCGTTAAGGGGTATATCTTCGTCTTCTACCGTGTAGGTTGCGGGAAGGTCGAATCCGTCAAGGTCCAGAACTTCGTCATTGGGTCCGAAATATGTGATCGTGTAAACGTTAAGCGTCCATCCGGCGGTAAGCGTGAGATTGCCCGTCGAGTTTGCCGCTATCTCGGTTATCTTGTTTTCGCCGTCATACCAGCCGTCGAACGTATAACCGCGCCTATCAATATCTTTAAGCAAAATCGCACCGTCGCTTATAACATAGGTCAGCGGATTGTCGTTTTGCGCGCCTTTGGTTTCGTTGTACGTTATGCTGTAGCCGTCCTTAACCCATTTTGCCGTCAGTGACAGCTCTCCGTAACTGCCCTTTAATATGGTCTGAATACGATTACCGTTCGAATACCAACCGTCGAATGCGTAGCCCGTGCGAACGGGAGCGGCTAACGTAATGTTTTCGCTTTCTATCGTATATCCGTCGGGATTGGTTTTACCGTCTTCCAACGCGCCGCCGTCAAAATCGTATGTAACGGAATACCGTACAGCCGTCCATCCGGCGTAGACGGTTGCGTCTTTTGTTATTTTCAGATTGTCGCCGACGGGATTTTTCCAACTGTTTTCGTCAAAAAACCACCCGTCGAAAGTATAGCCGTTTTTGTGCGGATCGGCGGGTTTTGTCCACAACTCGTCGGCTTTTACGGCGGTAATGTCGTAAGTTCTTCCGTCGCTTACGAATTTAAGAATGAAAGAGCCTTTCTCTTCGCTTGTCTGCCCGCGCGAACAGCCGAAACCAAACGCGCAACAAAATAATACTGCAGCAAACGCGATAATCAATTTTTTTCTGAGCGTTGACGACATAATCAGTTATTCTCCTTATTGAATTTGAAACCGAAGGTCATTTCGAGCGCGGAAAACAGCTTGTTCATAACTTCCGCAGCCGTCTTTTCCATGTCGATTTTCCCGACGGTTTGTATCGTCTTTTCGATTTCTTCGGTCGGCACGTTATAACACTTAAGCGACATACTTAAAAACCTTTCGATTTTCTTTCTGAGCGTAAAATACTTATCGCACCGACGTATCATAAACGAGCGCATCATGCCCGCCGTGCCGATTTCGCTTTCGTAAAAATCGCTCTCTTGCCATGCGGGATTGTATGAACCGAAAATTTTGCATAATTCGGTGGACGTTTTTTGATAAATGTACTCGGATAAATGCGGCTGCGTGTATGCTTCGACGTAAATTTCGCGCAGATTTTCGTTAAGTTCGACAATGGCAAACTGAATTGCCGTTTCTACCGAGTAAATAAATACGGGGCTTGTTTGCTCGTTTACCATTGCGCGCGCCATGCCGAACTGATTATTAAACATAATGTCTATCAGTTCGGATAAAACGCCGTCTTTTGTTTTGAATATATTCTGAAAAGTTCCCGAAGATACTTCGGCTTCACGAATTATGTCAAGCATAGTCGTCGCTTTGAAACCCTTTTCGATAAACATATGCACGCACACCGTCAGAATGCGCCGTTTAGGATCTTTAATCTGCTCTTTAGTTACCATTTTTACACCTTTCAACAGTGATTACGTTTATTGGGGCGGCTTTGTTTTTTCACCTTGCAACAACGTCGTTTGTTATAATATTGGTTTGCAACTCAATATTATCATATGAGCGATAACTTGTCAACGATAATATCATTAGAGAACAATGATTTTTTCGGCATAAAAAACACCCGTTAAAATACGGGCGAATTTTGTGTTTTATTATGGAATTATTGCAGCCGATAAAAATAATTATTACAATCGATAAAAATTATGCAACCGATAAAAAATATAACAGCCGCCAAAAAACACTGCGTCTTTACATAGTAGCATCATACTCGTTGAAAACTTCTTCAAGAAAGCGCGACTTATATCCTTTTTCGCTAAGCCACTTGCACGCGCCAAGCACTATATTAGTAAACTGCGGAATATGCCTTTCGTATGCGGGATAAAAGTATTGTTCGTGTATCATTATATCGATAAACGACCTATAGCCCGACTTTTCATCGATTTTCTTTAATTCCGAAACAGCGGTTTGCAGGTCGGAAAAGTAATTTAACACGCAGTCGATATGCGAAAAAAGTATTCCGAATTTGTTATCACACCAGAAATCTCTCCCGCCGATATGTTCGACGAGTTCGGGCGGATAATTATATGAAACAATGGGTTTACCGTCTTTTATTTCGAAAAAACCTGCAAGCGCACCGTAGCCATGCTTTTTAACTTCCGCAAGACTTCCGTTATTTACGCTTCCGTAATGAATGGTCGTACCCGCGGCAAGACATTCGCGCCCCGCAAAACGCACTATTTCGCTGTTTACCAGATCAATATCGCCGGCTATTACCTGCGACGAATCATTTTCGTAAGGGTACGGCGGGTTTTCTTTACGCGAATGAAAACTCATTTTCAGCCAGTCGGAGTTTTTTATAAATTCGTTTTTGTATTTATCCGCCATCATAGACAGATTAAAATATTCTATCGGATAAGAAAAGCCTTTAAGGTCTTCCGTTTCGTAAAACAGATTAAACTGCACTTTCGTGCCGAAATCATCGTGTGCCTTTTTGAATAAAGATAGGTATTTATTATCGAAAATCGACCTATAGCCCGACTTATTGTCGTTAAGGTCTTTCAAAAACAGTATGTTATCGTCAACGGAAAACCTGTAACCCGCACTCGAGTTTTTAAGCCTGTAAACGATAATCGCCTTACTTTCAGTGCCCGCGGTTGCCGTTATTATATTCTTGCCGAAAGCGATTTTTACATGCGTTTCAAACATCCCGCCGACGTTTTCGGCTTGCACTCCGTTTATTAAAGCAAACGGCGAATCGGCTTTGATTTTTACCTTAACCGAAAGGTATTCGCCGTTATTTACGCCGTCGTTATCGTTAAGGCAATCGCCGTCTATAGGAAATATGAATTGAATTTTTTCTTGCATTTTTTAAGCCCGCGCACAACATGTTTGTTTTCTTATAGTTAGTATATATGAACAAACGCCCTTTGTCAACGTTAATATAAATATATAAAGATTTGATGAAAAAGTCAGATTATTTCGCTATGCCGTTCGATACGGATTTTTCGTTAAAACTCTGCAAATCACCTTGCAAAACGTCGCGGAAAATAAAATTTTTCAGTTTGTTATAATATTCGCTTCGGTTAACGAAAAAACTCATGCAATGCCCCGCGTCGGGAACGGTGAGCATTTCTTTTTTAGGCGATCTGCAATGCTCGAAAATGGCGCGCCCCATTTCGCATGGAATGAAACGATCGTCTTCGCCGTGAAAAATCAGCACGGGAATATCGCACTTTTCCATTGCGGTAACAGCCGAGCCTTTGCCTACGTCAACACCGCCGAAAATCAGCCCGCCCAGCCGCAAAAGCGGATAAGTGCCGGCGGGAAAATTATTATCTCTAATCACCTTTTTCACAACGTCGGACGGAGAAGAAAAGGCGCAGTCGGAAACAATCGCGCGGACGTTTTTCGGCAGATTTCTTTCAGCCGCCATAAGCACCGTGGCGCCGCCCATAGAAATTCCGAACAGCACGATTTTAACGTCGCTGCCCGCGCGGGATATAACGTAATCTACCCAAGTGCGGCAATCTATGCTTTCTTTTATGCCGAACGTAAGGCATTTACCGCCGCTTTTGCCGTGCGCACGCTGGTCGACAAGCAGTACGTTATAGCCGGAATCGACGGCAAATTTCAAGCCGCAACCGCATTCGAAATATGCCACACTGCGATAGCCGTGAAACATAATCACCCACGGCGCGCCGCGCGATACGATATAGCACCGCCCGAAAAGTGAAAGCCCGTCGTAAGACGTAACGTATACTTCTTCGTACGGCATTTCTTGCGCTTCAAGCGACATTTTTATTATTTCATTTCTATACGGCGCATATTGCTCGGTTTCGGGAATATCGGGTAATTTACCTTCCGGTCTGAAGGGAACAGAAAACGCAAGCCTGTAACAGACGTAAGCCCCCGCAAGAATAAAGCCCGCTATAAGCAACACTGCAACGAGCGCAACCAACATAATTTTTATTTCAATCGTCATTTAACCACCACTTATGGGCTATTATCAGCCCGATTATGTATTACTATTGCGCTTGCTTGGCGTTACTTAGGAATTTTTGACCTTTTTGCGGCGGGTTATACTATATAAAATAAAAACGGGGATATAAAAATTGCGGTATTACATTAAAAAAACTGCCTGTTTCAAAAATTTCGACACAAAAAAAACGCTCTTCCGAAAAGAAAGAACGTTTATTTTTTTACAGTCAAAGAATTACGCTTCGGGATGACGGGAACGATAGTCTTCGATAGCTTTTTTAATCGCTTCTTCGGCAAGAACCGAACAGTGAATTTTCTGCGGGGGCAGACCTTCGAGCGTTTCTACAACTTTTTTGTTGGTGATTTTCAACGCTTCGTCCAAAGTCAAGCCTTTAACCATTTCGGTTGCGGTAGAACTTGTGGCAACAGCCGCAGCACAACCGAAAGTTTTGAATTTCGCGTCGGTGATAACGCCGTCTTTAACTTTAATGGTGATTTGCATGATATCGCCGCAAACTTCGTTACCTACGGTTCCGATTCCGTCGTAATCTTCTATTTCGCCTACATTCTTGGGGTTCTGAAATGCCGCCATTACTTTTTCGTTATACATAATTTTTCTCCAATAGTGTTATTATAAAAATCCGATAGTAATATATTCAATGCGCCGAAAATCTTCAAAATATATCGATAATCGACTTATAGCCTTACTTTTTAACTTCACCAGCCGATTTAGTTACTTAGCAACGTCGGTTTTATTTACGACGTACAGCGGCGACATGTTACGCAGACGTTCAACCGTCTTCTTCAACGAATCGACGACGTAATCGACTTCTTCGACGGTGTTTTCTTTGCCGAACGAAAATCTGATACTGCCGTGCGACAGACCAACGTCTACGCCGATAGCAAGCAGAACGTGCGACGGATCGAGCGAACCGGACGAACAAGCGGAACCCGAAGAAACGGCGATGCCCGCAAGGTCGAGAGAGAACAATATCGATTCGCCTTCGATATACATAAACGAGAAATCGGCATTACCCGGAACACGCTGCGTGCGGTGTCCGTTATATTTGACAAAGGGAATTTCGTTTTCTACGCGGCTGACAAATCTGTCGCGCAGCATTCTGACGTATTCAACGTCTTTATCGAGCGTAAGTCTGTTCAGGCTTAACGCTTCAGCCATACCTACAACGCCGGGAACATTGGTCGTGCCGCCGCGTTTGGTACGTTCCTGATGCCCGCCCCTGATAAGGTTGTCTATTTTGACGCCCGTTCTTATATACAATACGCCTACACCTTTAGGTCCGTTGAACTTATGCGAAGAGAACGACATCAGATCGACGCCGACTTTTTTAACGTCGATATCCATGCACGGCATTGCCTGAACAGCGTCGGTAAAGCACAGAATTTTATGTTCTTTCGCTATTTTCGCTACTTCTTCGATAGGTTCTATTGTACCGATTTCGTTGTTCGCGTACATGCACGAAATCAATATGGTCTGGTCGCAAATGCTGTTTTTAAGTTGTTCGAGATCGACTACCCCGTCCTTATCGACGTCGAGATAGGTTACTCTGAAACCTTCTTTTTCAAGTTGGTGGCAGGTCGTAAGCATTGCGTCATGCTCGATTTTGGTTGTTATTATATGGTTACCTTTGCTCTTGTTCGCATAAGCAACACCCCTGAGCGCCCAGTTATCCGACTCGGTTCCGCCCGAAGTAAAGTAAATTTCGCCCGGCAACGCGCCGATTATATGAGCAATCGTGTCGCGCGCCCAGTCGACCGCTTCGGCTGCTTCTCTTCCGAAGAAGTGCTGACTGTTGGCGTTTCCGTATACTTCGGAAAAATAAGGAAGCATTTTGTTAAGCGCTCTTTCGTCCACGGCTGTCGTTGCCGCGTGGTCAAGATAAATTCTTTTTTCCATATTTATATCGGTCTCCCGTAGTATTTTATCAGTTGTAAATTATATAAAATATCGGCTTATAGGTCGATTATCGGCTATTTTACCGCAATTGCATTCTCTTTAGAAGAGCAATTTTTCGTGCAATCGACGCAAGAAGAATTGCATTTTGCGGCAGCAACCTTTTCTTTTGCGTTATCTTCAAGCATATCGGCAAGCGTAATGCCGTCTAATAACTCGTTTATTCCCTTATAGAGTTTTTTCCATACTCCGTTGGAAGCACATTTTACGCAACCGTCGCTACGAACGCAACTTATAATCTCAAGATCGTCTTCAAGCGCTCGAACGATTTCGCCGACCGTAATTTCGTCGGGCTTACGCGCTATAAAGTATCCGCCCTGCACCCCTCGATTAGCCGAAACAATGTTCGCCGCGGTCATAATGCGCATTATACGCTCGAGATACTTACTCGATACGCCGATCTCTTTTTCAAGCGCCTTTGCAGAAACACTGCCGCCTTCCCTTGCAAGAATGTAAGCCGCCTGCAATCCGTAATGAGTTTTACTCGAAATTTTCATAGCCGTTAATTCCTACTACCTTAGTAGCAATTTATATTATAGACCGATATTTTCACCTTGTCAACAGATTATAAAACATTTTTTTAACGTTTAGGCAAAAAAATAACATCATTTCGTCGCATGTAAAGAGTTTTCTTATTGAAACGAACAAGAAAACATGATAAAATGAAGACATAAAATCAAAAAGGTGGATTAAATATATGAAAGGTCCCGACCCGAACAAGATTTATCCTAATGAAAACATCAAACAAATTGTATATATTAAGAACGTTATCATGCGACCGAATATCATTGTTGGAGATTACACCTACTACGACGACGTAAACGGAGCGGAAAATTTTGAAGATCACGTCACTCATCATTATGATTTTATAGGCGATAAACTTATAATCGGACGGTTCTGCGCTATAGCAAAAGGAATTGAATTTATAATGAACGGCGCAAACCACAGGATGAAAAGCGTATCGACCTACCCGTTCAACATAATGGGCGGCGGTTGGGAAAAATATACGCCCGCGCTCGAAGATCTTCCGCTTAAGGGCGACACCGTAGTCGGCAACGACGTGTGGATCGGTCAGAACGTAACGGTTATGCCCGGCGTACATATCGGCGACGGGGCAATCATCGGTGCAAATTCGGTTGTTGCTAAAGACGTTCCTCCATATTGCATTGCGGCCGGAAACCCGTGCCGCGTAATAAGACAACGTTTCGATAACGAACTTATAGCCTATCTTTTGCAAATAAAATGGTGGGATTGGGATGCAGACAAAATCTTTAACAATATGGAAGCGTTATGCAGCGGCGACCTGACAAAAATCAAAAATATTAAAGACTAAATCTAAATTTTTTTAGCACTTAAGTCAAACACTCATATTTTTAGCCGTTCGTCACAATAAACTGCATTGCAAACAACCAAACATAATGCAAATAACACAACAATAACCAATCATAAAGCACAAAAAAAACCGCGAAAAACCTGCCTATAGGTCGATTATCCGCGGTTTTTGTTTTATATTATACATAAAAAAGGTGGTTTTTGCGCCACCTTTTAAGCTATTGAGTTTTTTATTATCAAGTTGCTATCGGTTCGGGTTTTGGTTCGACTTTTACCGATAGTTTTTTATAGTTGACTATAAAGCATACGATTTCTGCAAGCGCGGTAATCGTCCATGAACAAATATACAGCAGATACAGCGACGGAATAGTGCGGAAATACGCGAACACGGTGTAAATCCAGACCACGCGGAACACGCACGACCCCATAATAACTATTATTGTAGGAACAAGACTCTTTCCGATCCCGCGGCAAGCCGCGATCGTACAGTCCATAAACGCGCTGATTGCGTAAGAAAAACTCATTATGCGCGTACGCTGCAGCCCTGCTTGAATAACCGCTTCGTCGTTGGCAAACAATGACAGAAACTCTCTTCCGAACAGATACAACGCCCCGCCGAGAATTGCGCCCGCAACAAAAGAATATGCAATTGAAATAAAGTAACTTTTAAGCACTCGGTCGTGCTTTTGCGCCCCGAGATTCTGCCCCATAAACGTAGAGCAAGCGGTATAAAACGCCGCCATAACGTTGTAAATTACAGAGTCGGAGTTTGCTGCGGCGGAATTTCCTTCGACCATAACAGAATCGAACGAGTTGACCGCGCTTTGAATAAACAAATTTGCAACGGCGAATATACCGTTCTGAAGCCCCGCGGGAATGCCAAGCCCGAGCGTGCGTTTTAACTCTTCTTTGTCGGCTCCGTCTTTCAAATCACGCAAACGAAAAGTGCAATCGCCGCCCTTTTTTGCCATATGTATAAGAATAAGCACTGCGGAAACATACTGCGTGATAATACTCGAAAGCGCAACGCCGTCTTCCGCCATACCGCAGACGATGACGAAAAACAGATTGAAAATTACGTTGAGAATACCCGCAATCATAAGATACAGAAGCGGGCGTTTAATATCGCCGTTAGCACTGAGCGCGCCGTTACCGAAATTAAAAATTCCGAGCGCGGGCATGCCGAGCGCGTAAATTCTGAAATACAGCACCGCGCCGTCGATAAGGTCGTCTTTTGTTTTAAGCAGTTCGAGCATAAACCGCGCGGACAAAAGGCACAAAAACATAATAATGATTCCCGTCGTAAGGCAGATTACAAACGACGTGCGTACCGAAGCCGCCGTGCGCGGTTTATCGTTTGCGCCGAGATGTTGCGCTACCCTGACGTTAACCGCGCTGCCCATACCGATTAAAAACCCGGTAAACAACGACACGAGAATGGTAGTCGATCCGACCGCGCCTAACGCTTCGGCGCTGGAAAATTTACCTACAACCGCCACGTCCGCCATATTGAACAGCACCTGCAACAGTTGCGACAACATAAGCGGAATGCTGAAAAGAAATATGTTTTTCCACAGCGAACCCTGTGTAAATTGTATTTCGCCGCGCACCTTTTTAACGGCGGCAGATTGTTTTACCATGCGTATAATCTCTCTTTGAAAAATAAATACCGCGTATTTACGAACATTGCTCGACGCGGCATTTTTTATCTGACGGGCGTATTATAGCATAGCAAAATCCGATTATCAAATAAATAACCGAGCATTTACATTCTTATTTAAGATTTTTTTATTCTTATATAAACAACGAACCCCGCACCGCTATTACTTGTTTTTCTTTTTTAGCCGATAAATCGCGCTATAGGTCGATTATCGGCTTTTTCAGTTACGTATTCAGTTATATTTATGCTCTTCTTATCCAGACCGACATATCGCACTCGCCGCAGTTTGCAAAAGCGTAGTACGGTATAAAAATCGCCTTTATCGTCCGGCGGCAGATTTCGTTTTCAGAAACGTAAAGGCTACCCGAAGCAAGACTATCTCTGAAAGCGGGAACGGATATACGCAGAAAACCGCTTAAAGTATCCGGCTCTGTTTCGGCTTTACTTAAATCGGACGGATCGATTGAAATCTGCCATAATTCGTTGCCGTTATCCGCGCCTTCCAGACAATAAACCACGGGTCCCGCCGTCAGGGCAATCTTACCCGCATTTTCTTTAACCAGCGGATTGGCTGCGATAAACCTGGGTTTAAGACAAAAATCAAGTTTAAGAACAAAATCGGACGGAACGTTAATTTTAAGATACCCGTTTTCTGCCGATATACAAATCTCTTTTCCGTTAAGAGTTGCTTTAACTTCTTCGCACCACGACGGGAACCTGAGATAAAGCATACCCGCAAAATAGTTTTGCGAAGAAACTTCGGCGGTTCCTTGGGTTGCGTAACGTTCGCTTACCGTCACCGTTCCGTAAGCCGATTTTATTTTTGCCGAAACGTACTGCTCTATCGTCAGATGTCCGTTTTCGTCCAGTGCGAGAAAATCGCCGAAACGAGCGAAAAACCGATTGATATTAGGCGGGCAACACGAACAGCCGAACAGTTCAACACGCTGAGTAATAGGCAAACGTTCACGCAGTTCGGGAATAATCGACTTTTCTCTGTCACGTTCGGAAAGAACAATTTCCAAAGGATTTTCATAGAAAAAAGATTTTCCGTCAAGCGACGCAGACGAAAGCAGCCCGTTATACATAACACGCTCGGCTATATCGCCGTAAATAGAATTAAAATCGAGTGTTCTCATACGCGCGGCAAACAAAATCAACGCGATAGCCGCGCAACTTTCGTTATATGCGGTCGCATTCGGCAAATCGTAAGGAACGGTGAAACTCTCTGAACGATAAGTCGAGCCTACGCCGCCCGTAATATACATTTTTCGCCCGGCAATATCCTCAAATACAGACCGAAGATTATTAAGCAACGTTTCGTCTTCGGTTTCGGCGGCTAAATCGGCAATTCCGCAATAAAGATACAGCGCACGCACGCAATGCCCTTCGGCGTTTTGCAAACGGCGGATATCTACGTCGTCCTGCGTCGTAAAACGCGTTGCCTGATTGATACACCCGTCTTTTGAATTATTTCCGCGGTTTTCAAGGAAAAAACGTGCAAGATCGAGATATTCGCGCTTACCCGTATGCCTGTATAGGGCGATAAGAGCCAACTCGATTTCTTCATGCCCCGGCGTAACGAACGCGGCGGACTGCTCGTCGACAAAAATTTTACGGATATAATCGACATACCGCTCTGTAATTTTCAAAAATTTGTCGCGCCCGGTCGCTTTATGATAGGCGATCGCCGCTTCGATAAGATGCCCCGCGCAAT
This sequence comes from uncultured Clostridia bacterium, assembly GCA_934292955.1. The sequence continues at coordinate 18,929 of CAKQXZ010000009.1, read as the reverse complement.
ATAATTCGTGCCGATTGCGGTCGCGAAATATCAATTCCGGCGTTATCTGCTGGTGAGTGGAATTGAGATAGCCGTCGGGACGTTGAGCGCGTTCCATGCAGTCGATCAGCTCTTCGCAAAGTTCGATTTCGCTTTTTACCGAATCGAGATCCTTAACGTAAATATACGCAACCGCTTCCATCCATTTTGCAACGTCCGAATCGAAAAAATAATGCGGTTTCTTCCCGTTTTTCAAAAAATTAAAGCGCATTGCGTCGAACCGCCCGCTGTCTTCGAATCTTTTGCGAACGTTTTTAAGCGAAACTTCTTTGTTGAGTTGTACCCTATCCGCCCAAAATCCGCGCTGCAAATCGACATTATAAAAAGAAATACTTTTTCCGTGATTCATAGAATTTTCTCCGATATTGCTTATTAAAGTAAAAAAACGCCTTTTTCTTGACATCTTATCCGAATTTATTGTATTATAGTCCTGAAACGAAGTCAATGACAAAAACCATGAAAAAGTGAGAAAATCCGACATGTTAAACCTTGATGACCGATACTTTTTATCCTTTGTGAATATGGGGCTTTTTTCTACCGATTCGCCATGGATTCACCCGACCGTAACCGTAAGCACGTTTGAACTTATATACGTTCTCGAAGGCGACGTGCGTATTTTTGAAGGCGACCGCAGATACAAAGCAAAAAAGGGCGACCTTCTTCTGCTGGAGGCAGGAACAGAACATGGCGGGTTCGGCGCGCCGACGACGGAAAGAACCGTCTTTTACTGGCTGCACTTTCATACGCCCGATATAAACGCGTGGAATATCTCGGGCGTTCGGGCAATACCCGACGGAGCGGAAAAGTTTTTCAGAGAAATGATGCACGACGCCGAAAGCGACAACCGCGCGGCGGAATTGCGGCTTGCCTATTTTTTGCTTAACACCACGCGCGAAAACGAATGCAAAAACAGACAGATTTACGAAGTGCAGGAATTTATACGCCTTCGCGCGGAAAACGGATTGACCGTCGCCGACGTTGCCGCCCGATTCAACTACTCGCCCGATTATCTTTCGAAAGTTTATAAAAAAGAATTCGGCATTGACTTAAAAAGCGGAATCGACCGACAGCGCATAGAAAAAATTCAGAATCGATTACTTAACACAAGCGAATCGGTAAAACAGATTGCGTTCGCTTTCGGGTTTGCAGACGAAAATCTGTTTGTAAAATACTTCCGCTATCATACAGGCATAAGCCCCACCACATACCGAAACCGTTTTTTCAGAATTCACAGAAACGAAAAATAGCATATAAAAAGCGCAGACGGCAATGGTCTGTGCTTTTTAATATGACTTATTTTTAATATAAATATCGCGCTATAGGTCGATTATCGGCTTTTTGATTAGATTTACGCTGTTGCGCGTAAAACCGCTCAGCCGCAAAAACGGTTAAATGGTTACGCAGAACAGAGCGTTTTTCTTTTCGTTGACGAGTTTGGAAACGGTCTTTTTAAGTTTTTCGCGGAAGGCGGTTTTCATGCCGCCCGCTTTGTCGTAAATCTCTTCGCTTACGAAACTGTAAAGCGGTCTGCCGAAAAGATCGATTTTCATAATGCCTTGCGGGTTTTCTTCGTACTGCTTTCTTAAAGCGTCGACGTAAGTCGCGCACTGCGATTCTTTGCCGACGACCGAATTGACTTCCGCGCCGATTTCCACTCTTACGACGTGCAGCGACGGAGCAACCGCCTTGATTTTAACGCCGTAATTACTGCCGTTTTTAACCATTTCGGGTTCGGAAAGAGTAATTTCGTCTTCGGCGGGCGGAACGATGCCGTAACCCGTGCGTTCGGCTTCTTCGAGCGCGCCTTTTATCTTGTTATACGCGCATTTAGCCTTTTTAGCCGAAAGCACATATTTCATAAGAAGCAACTCGTCGGAAAGGCTTTCGCCCGCCGCGGCGGAAAGTTCTTCGTAGAACACGTTTTCTTTAGGCATAACGCTTATACTTATACTGCCTTCGCCGAGATCTAGTTCGGAAGACGCCGCCGCAACAAAATCGAGTTCTTCGATTTTCTTTTCTATTTTTCTGTAGTCGCCCATCTTTACAACCGACGACAAATTAGCCTTAATTGCACCCAAAAGCGGGGCTATAAGTCGATTATCTTCATCTAACGTGCGCATCCAATCGGGCGTTACGACGCAAGCCGTGCGCACGGGGAATTCCAGAAGTACGCCCGCAAGAAGCTCGTCTATATCTTCGGCGGTAAGTTTTTCGGCATTTTTAACGACTACTTTCGCGCCATATTTTTCTTCTATCTTTTTGCCGAGAGCGACCGACTTTTCGCTTTCGGGATCGCTTACGTTAAGCAACACGATAAACGGCTTGCCGATCTGTTTGAGTTCGTCGATAACCCGTTCTTCGGCTTCGGCGTAAGAATCGCGCGCAATGTCGGTAAAACTTCCGTCGGTAGTAACGACAACGGCGATTGTCGAATGCTCTTTAACAACCTTTTCCGTGCCGTATTCCGCCGCTTTTTCAAACGGCATGGGTTCATCCTGCCACGGCGTTTTTATAAGTCTTGCACTGCCGTTTTCTTCAAGTCCCAAAGAGCCTTTTACGGTATACCCTACGCAATCGATAAGCCTTACTTTAACCTTGCCGCCGCCCGCAACTTTGACGGTAACCGCTTCGCCGGGCACAAATTTCGGCTCGGTCGTCATAATTGTTTTGCCGGCGCCGGACTGCGGCATTTCGTCTACGGCGACCGCCTTTTTGTTTTTTCCCGTAATGTTCGGTATAACCGAAAGTTGCATAAATTTAGACACGAAAGTCGACTTGCCCGTTCTGACGGGTCCGACCACTCCGACATACACGTCGCCGCCGGTTCGTTTCTCGATATCTTTATAAATATCGTACTTTTCCATATAATCCTCCGAAGTCCTTCGTAATTTCAATATATGACGAAAAACACGAAGTTATGCTTGACTTATGACAAAATACGATGTAAAATAAACACGATTTGTCGGACGGATAGCCCGACGCATAAAGGGGTGCTTTGCCCGACCGGTTAAGTCGGCATTGCTGAGATTATACCCATTGTACCGCGCCGCGGTAATTCACGGGCGGGAAAAGTATTTTTTTCTGCACCCTTACGAGGTGTTTTTTTATGTCATTTTTTAACTTGCTTTCCTTTTTCGATAAGGAATTCACCGACGCGGACACTCAAGTCGTAACAATCGTGGCATGGTGTTTGCTCGGCGTACTGCTCGTTCTTGCAATCGTTCTTCTTGCCGGAAAAAAACGCATGAAAACGGTTGACGTCGTTTACGGCGGCGTCGCGCTCGCGCTTTCTTTCGTGCTTTCGTACATAAAGATTTCGCCCGTGCAGTACGGCGGCTCGGTAACGCTTGCTTCTATGCTTCCCGTTATACTCTACGCTTACTATTTCGGGTTCGGAAAAGGCATTATAGTCGGGCTTGCGCACGGATTACTGCAGTTCGTTCAGGATCCGTATATACTTACTCCCGTAACTTTTGTACTCGATTATCTGCTTGCTTTTGCGGCGATCGCGTTTGCCGCCCTGCCTAAAAAGGTAATAAAAAACGACGGCGCGGCTCTTTTTGCCAGTGCGTCGCTTACATACGTCGTAAGATTTTTATCTCACTTCGTTTCGGGTATCATATACTTCAATATGGGCGCGATATGGGCGGATATTCCCGCGCCGAACGCCGTTGCCTACTCGCTTTTGTATCAGGTAGTATATCTCGTCCCCGACTGGATAATCTGCGTTGCCATTCTGCTTACGCTCTGGAAACTCGGCGTAATAGAAAAAATCGCCCCGTCAAAATTCCGCACGGAGCAAAAGTAATCAGTGACGACGAACGGAATTCCTAAACCGCTATATAAAATTCAAAACCGCTCTTTAATAAGGGCGGTTTTTTTAGTTGTTTTACGGTTTTTACGCGCGGCGTTATCGGTCTAAGTATATATTAACACGCTCGTAATGGCGCGCATATACATAATTACAGATTAAGCCGTCGCGCTTCAGTAATCGGAAATTCCCAACAAATAATCAGCCGAAACGCCGAAAAAAACGCACAGTCGAACGAGCGTATCGAAATTAGGCTCCGCCCTGCCGCATTCCCAATCGCACACACTGCTGTTGTTTGTACCTATAATCTCCGCTAAATCCTTCTGACTGATATTTTTTTCTGTTCTGAGTTCTTTCAACCGTTTTCCGAAACTTATCATATATATTATTTTAGGGATTTTCCCTAAAAATATTTGACATTAGGGAATTTCCCTAATATACTTATAATACATAGACATTATAATATCAATTTGCCTAAAAAAACGATAAAATTCTGCTTAATACTTTACATTAAGCTACAAACGTGATATACTATCTCACACACTTTAGCAGGTACGCGGATGATGGGTGTTTATATAGCAAATTTAGCAATTACGATTGCGACTTCTACAATATTAATATCTTTCATTCTTACGCACGACACCATGACAAAGATGCCAAAATATCATGCGGCGGGCGCGTCTTTGCTGTTGATTTTATGTGCCACCTGCGATTTTACGGGACTTTTTCTTGACGGAAATTTTCCCGAATACAGAGTAATTCACATAATCGTAAGATTTATAGAATTATCGAACGCGCCGGTTATTCCGATAGTTATGTCGGTTTCGTATTTCGAAGGCAGAAAAAATCTTTACAAAGTGTTCTTTATTGTAGCAAGCATAAACGCAATTCTGGCATTTATATCGATTTTTACGGGGATTATGTATTACGTCACCCCCGATAACCTGTATCATCGCGGACCGATTTTCTTCGTTTATCATCTTGCATTGCTTGTGAACAGCGCGTTTTTCGTATCGTCGGTAGTACGGTTCAATCATATAAACCAGAACAATAACATTCTCCCGCTTATTCTTATTCTGCTTATGATTGCAATAGGCTTGTTATGCGATACCATGATACCGGGCTGGCATTTTATGTGGCAGGACATCTCGATGGGAATGGCTTTGTTTTACATATATTATTGTTCGATAATCATGCACAACAATCCGCTTACGGGGCTGCTTAACAGACGTTCGTTCGCGCTGAGAACGAAATATATAAAGAAGCCTGCGGTAATACTCTTTTTCGATATAAACAAGTTCAAAGAGATCAACGATACATATGGGCATAATTACGGCGATAAATGCCTTGTTACCGTTGCCGAAATTCTTAAAAAAGTTTACGTCAGATACGGCTATTGCTATCGTATCGGCGGCGACGAATTCTGCGTTATAGTTTTCAAAAACAGAGATAAAGTCGACGAAATGAACGCGCAATTTACTCAACTGCTCGACGAAAAGAGAAAACAGGATGAAAAACTGCCCACCGTAGCTATAGGAAAAACTTATTTCGATCCCAAAAAGGAAAGATTTTCAAGCGCGCTTGCAAAAGCGGATAAAGCAATGTACGACGCAAAACAGCAAAGCGAAGAAATATCCATATGAAAAAAAACGACATTGAAAACAATTCTTCTGACCATTGTCGGGGTGATCGTCGTTTCTGCGGTTTCGATCGGAATCGTTTCTGCGGCGGCACCTTCATTGACGGGAGATTTCTGCGACGGGATCGGGCTCGAAAACGACGTTGCGCGGCTGAAAACGGTGGCTGAATCTAACCGACCGTACGAGAGTTTATTGAGCACTTAATATACACCAAAGATATAAACGACGGCTTTTTAGTCGTCGTTTTTTATTGCCGCCCTATGACTTCTTCAAAGCGGCTTTTTGTTTATAAAAAAGAACATGACCTAATTGCTTAAGCCATGCTCTTTCAATGAAAGGATGATGTATAATCGGATTATTTCTTTCTGTTTACATAAGTCGTATGCAGAACTTCGTGCGCCTTATGACTGCCGGGCGTTCCGAAATAATTTTCATAAAGCGCCTTAACGAATTCGTTTTCGTGGCTCTTTCTGATCTTCTTGCCGCTGTCGATATTGTAAAGCACGCTTGCGCGCAGGGCTTTAATATCGGTGTTACGTCTTACATACGCCGGATGAATGGGTTGTCCGCCTCCGTTTACGCAGCCGCCGGGACAAGCCATAATTTCTATGAACTGATACTTGCAAGTGCCGTTTTTAATCTGATCGCAAAGCGTTTTTGCGTTTTCGAGCCCGCTTGCAACCGCAACGTTCACTTTAAGACCGTTTACGTCGTAAGTCGCTTCTTTTATGCCTTCGGTTCCGCGAACCTGAGTAAATTCTACGTTATCGAGCGATTTACCCGTAATGGTTTCTACCGCGGTACGCAATGCGGCTTCCATAACGCCGCCGGTCGCGCCGAAGATAACGCCCGCACCCGTATATTCGCCGAGCGGCGCGTCGTAATCGGAATCGGCAAGTTCGTTGAACAGAATGCCTTTGCTCTTTATAAACCTTGCAAGTTCTCTCGTCGTGAGTACCGCGTCAACGTCCTTGCATCCTGCGGCAGCCTGATCGTTACGATTCTTTTCAAACTTCTTCGCTACGCACGGCATAACCGAAACGACGTAAAGTTTTTCGGGAGAAACACCGAGTTTTTCGGCATAATAGGTCTTGACCGTCGCGCCGTACATCTGCTGCGGCGACTTACAGGTGGAAATGTTGGGAATCAGTTCGGGATAATAATATTCCATAAATCTGATCCAACCGGGAGAACAACTCGTTATAAGGGGCAGCTTTTCACCCTTGGTAACGCGTTCGATAAACTCATGCGATTCTTCCATAATGGTAAGGTCTGCCGCAAAGTTTACGTCGAACACTTTATCGAACCCGAGAAGACGGAACGCGGTGTTCATCTTGCCTTCTACGTTGGTCCCGATAGGATAGCCGAATTCTTCGCCGAGCGCGGCGCGGACTGACGGAGCGGCGCCTACTATAACGATCTTTTCGGGATCGTTCAACGCCTTACGGACGTTTTCGATTTCGCTCTTTTCATGGAGCGCGCCCGTCGGACAAACATTTATACACTGCCCGCAGGCGGCGCACGAACTGTCGGCTAATTCCTCGTTGAACGCACAGCCTATATCGGTTGCGAAACCGCGGTTTCTGGTCCCGATTACGGCGACGTGCTGAACGGCTTTACAGGTTGCCACACATCTGCGGCAAAGAACGCACTTAGAATTATCTCTCACGAGATAATCGGTGGAAAAGTCTGTTTCCGACGGAGTCATTTCACCGGGGAAGGCGTTCATATCGCAGTTATATTCGTACGCAAGATTCTGCAGTTCGCAGTTCATGTTCCTTTCGCACGAAAGGCATGATTTGTTGTGATTGGAAAGAAGAAGTTCGATGGTAGTTTTTCTCGAAGCGCGGATAGCCGGCGTATCGGTGAAAACTTCCATACCTTCGTTAACGGGATATACGCATGCGGCAACGAAACTTCTTGCGCCCTTTACTTCGCATACGCAAATGCGGCACGCACCTATTTCGTTGATTTTTTTCATGTAGCAAAGCGTGGGAATATTGATACCGACAGACTTTGCCGCTTCAAGTATGGTTGTTCCTTCGGGAACGCTTACGGATATATTGTTTATTTTAAGATTAACCATAATTCACTCTCCTTACGCCTTTTTGATTGCTTTGAACTTACAAGCCGACATACAAGCCCCGCACTTCACGCACTTGGCAGGGTCGATCGCCATAGAAGCGAGTTTGTGTCCTTCGGCAACGTAATCGGTCTTTGCGATAGCGTTTGCGGGACACTGACGCGCGCACATTCCGCAGCCGATACATTTGTCTTTGTCGATTTCGAATCTGAGAAGACGTTTGCAAACGTGCGCGGGACAAACTTTATCTTTAACGTGCGCTTCATATTCGCTTCTGAAATAGCGAAGGGTGGAAAGCACAGGGTTAGGAGCAGTCTGTCCGAGTCCGCACAGAGAGTTTTGTTTTATGTAGTAGCAGAGTTTTTCCATTTCGTCGAGATCTTCCATAGTCGCCTTTCCTTCGGTAACTTTGGTAAGCATTTCGAGAAGTCGTTTATTACCTATACGGCAGGGCGTACATTTTCCGCACGATTCGTCGACGGTGAATTCAAGAAAGAACTTGGCGATATCGACCATACAGTTGTCTTCGTCCATAACGATAAGTCCGCCCGACCCCATCATGGAACCGATCGCGATCAGGTTATCGTAATCGATAGGAACGTCGAGATGTTCCGCGGGAATACAACCGCCCGAAGGACCGCCCGTCTGAGCCGCTTTGAATTTTTTGCCGTTGGGGATGCCGCCGCCGATATCGTAAACGATTTCGCGGAGCGTGGTTCCCATAGGAACTTCCACAAGACCGGTATTTACGATTTTACCGCCAAGCGCGAATACCTTCGTGCCTTTGCTCTTTTCGGTACCCATAGAAGCAAACCATTCGGCTCCGTTAAGAATAATCTTGGGAACGTTGGCATACGTTTCTACGTTGTTAAGAATTGTCGGCTTGCCGAAAAGCCCCTTGACCGCGGGGAACGGAGGACGGGGACGGGGTTCGCCGCGCTTACCTTCGATAGAAGTCATAAGTGCGGTTTCTTCGCCGCAGACGAACGCGCCCGCGCCGAGCCTTATTTCAAGGTCGAACGAGAAGTCCGTGCCGAAAATATTTTTACCGAGCATTCCGTGCTTGCGCGCGGAATCGATCGCCTTTTGCAATCTCTGAACGGCGATAGGATATTCCGCTCTTATATAGACGTAACCCTGATTACTGCCGATAGCGTAAGCGGCTATAGCCATTGCTTCGACTACGACGTGCGGATCGCCTTCGAGAACCGATCTGTCCATAAACGCGCCGGGGTCGCCTTCGTCGGCGTTGCAGCAGACATATTTAATATCGCCTTTGGAAGCTCTTGCAAACGCCCATTTTCTGCCAGTCGGGAAACCCGCGCCGCCGCGCCCGCGAAGTCCGCTTGCGAGCATTGTGTCTATAACCTGCTCGGGCGTCATTTCGGTAAGCACTTTGGCAAGAGCTTTGTAACCGTCGCGCGCGATATATTCTTCGATGCATTCGGGATTTATTACGCCGCAATTATGCAGAGCGAGTCTGTGCTGTTTTTTCATAAACTCGGTATCCTCGAGTTTATCGACTATTACGCCCGTGTCTTCTTCTTTATGCAGAAGTCTTTCGACGGGCTTGCCGCCGATAATGTGAGTTTCTACTATTTCTTTAACGTCGGCAGACGAAATGGAATGATAAAAAGTTCCTTCGGGATAGATTACCATGATAGGACCTTTGGCGCAAAGCCCGAAACATCCCGTCATAACTACCCTTACCTTATTTTCAAGACCGCGCGCCGCGACTTCTTCGTTAAGCGCGTGGATTATATCCAAGGACTTATTGGACGTACAGCCCGTACCGCCGCATACAAGAACGTGGTGCTTGCCCGCCGCAAAAAGTTCGCCTTTTTTCGCTTTCATTGCGTTGAGTTCTTCAACCGTTTTCATTTACGTTTTCCTCCATGTCTTTCACGGCGTAAGCTCACGCCTTATATTTTTCGATTATACCCGCAACGTCTTTGGCAGTTATCTTTCCGTAAACTTCGTCGTTTACGGTCATAACGGGCGCTAAGCCGCAGCAGCCGATACAGCGCGTCGCGTCAAGAGAGAAACGCTTGTCCGCGGTAACTTCGCCGTTATCGATACCGAGTATTTTTGTAAGTTCGTTGAAAATATCGCCCGAACCTTTAACGTAGCATGCCGTACCTAAGCACACCGCTACTTTATACGCGCCTTTGGGCGACAGGGCGAACTGAGCGTAGAACGTGGCTATTCCGTATACTTCCGCAAGCGAAACGCCCATTTCGTCGGCGATTATCTGCTGAACTTCTTTGGGCAGATATCCGTAAATATCCTGCGCCTGCTGCATAGCGGGCATAAGTCCGCCGGGTACGTCTTTCAGTTTCGAGAGAGCGGCTCTTAATTGTGCTTCCTGCTCCTTTGTTCCGTCAAACGCAATATTGCTGATTTTCTTCATTATTATCCTCCACCGTATATTTCGTACCGCTCAAGCGGTTAACTGCCATTGTAACATATAGTATAAGCCGTCTTTGTTTTCGTATCTTTAAGAAATTTTTTCCGGCAATCGTAATTTTCGGTTACCTATTGCTAACAGATTTTATATTTTCTACAAATAAACAGACTTATACACGCTGATTATATTTTATCATGTTTTTCAACTATCGTCAACGATAAATTCCGCGTTTATCGCGAAATTTTATGCGCAGGATAAAAATTTTACGATAGGCAAAAAAATATACGGCGCAATACTTTCGCAAAAGTCGCATACATAAAAAAACGACATTCGCAAAGAATGCCGATTTTTTTATGAGAAGATAACATCGAGTAAGGTCATCAGCGTAAAGCCGACGAAAAATGCGATTCTGCCGCCGCGTTTTGTACAACTTTCGGGGATAAGTTCGCGTATGCACACATAGTTCATAGCCCCTGCCGAAAACGCGAGCGCAAACGGTTGAATTGCAACCGCATATTCGGCAAGAAGTAGCCCTATAGCACCGAAAACGGGCTCTACGACGCCGCTTAGCATGCCGTAAACAAATGCCTTTTTTCTGCCACGTTTTTCAACGAACGGCAAGGCTGTGGCAAACCCTTCGGGAAAGTTCTGCAAGCCGATCGCAAGCGCAACGCCTATAGCGCCCGCCACCGCAACGCCAGGCGCGCCGAACGCAATACCTACCGACATACCTTCGGGAATATTGTGCAACGTTACCGCGCGGAATACCCGACTGCTGCATTCGGTATCTTTTTTTATAATATCGGGCAAAGCGATAAACAGTCCGCCCGCCGCTATTCCCGCAGACATTATAAGTCCGACCGACTGACCTGAAGATTTTGCAAGTTCGTAAGACGGCAAAAGGAGCGACCAGAACCCCGCAGCAAGCATAACGCCCGCCGAAAAACCGTTAAGAACTTCGTATTTTTTGCATTTTTCGGTAAAAAAAACGCAAGCGGCACCAAGTGTAGTCATCAAAAAGACAAAACCGAGTGCCGCCGCGGCGTATAACTCATTCATTTCATCATTTGCATCCTATTATCATTATACTTAATAACACGCAAATATGTACTTTGAATTCGGAAATTATTCCCTATTATTTTCTGATTTTAAGAAATTCGCAGATACCGTTGATTATGAAGATTACGCCCATAACGATAAACAGCCATTCGATTACGCCCGAAGTGTTTATCATAAGCAGAACGCCCGCCACCACGGTAAGAATATCTATAACGAGAGAGACTATCGTTTTAGGCTGAGTGAACAGATTGTAAAGCCCGTAAAGAACGATAATAACGCCGACGATAATCGCCACAGCCTGAGTAACAGCCGCGCCGAGAATAATTGCCAGAATACCCAGCGAAATTTCTACCGCGGCGGGTATAATCAGTTTGTAAGAAACAAAATCGATAACGCCCTTAACTATAAGCAGTGCGCCGATAACGTAGGTTATCCAGGTAAGGATCTGCCCCTTGAAGATAATGAACAGCACTCCGAGCGCAATGTACACAAGTGCCATGACAAGCATAGAAATCTGCTTATCATTTAGTTTTACACGATATTTCGTGTTTTTTTCTTTAGCCATAATATGCTCCTTAAAAATTTATTTTTTTATTCGATCGGTTGTATAAGCCGAATATAAAACGAGTTAAGCGGATTATTTGCCGAAAGTTACGGTAAGAGATCTGCCCGTACCGCCCGTAATGCCGTCTACTTTAACGCTGAAGCCGCAGGCGGTTCCGTCCGTCCATTTAAGCCCGCTTATGGTTGAGCCTACTCCGTACAGATCGTTGTTATCCGATAACTTTTCGTTAAGAATATGGTTACCGCCGTCTGCTTCTACCAGAGAGATCAGTTTGTTTGCGGTGTTGCCGTTGTTATATCTGTAAATATCCCACAGCGAACCGACTTCGGTCGTTACGAGAGTCGCGTTCACATGGTACACGCGCACGCCCGACGCAGAGAATAACCCAGAGTTGCCCGCTTCCATAGCGTTGAGTCCGTCGGGAGTATAGAAATCTATAATGAAGTATTCCGCAAACGGATCGATTGTGTTCTTGCAGATCATAACGCAATCGCCCGTTTTACCGAAAGAACCGATTTCTATATTGCAGTCGTCGCTTACGACGTACGGGTTAACCCAGCCGAGCAGCATTTTGCTGAATGCATTGTGGTCGCCGACGTTATAGTCCATCATGTCGCCGCCGCCGAGTCCGCCTTTCGCGCCCTTACTGTCGTCGTAATCGTAATAGTCGTCAAGCCCTAACATATGCCCCGTTTCGTGAATGACCGTTTCGCAGTTGTACGTAAGTTTTGTTCCGCTTGCCGGCGTTTCGAAGAAAAATTCGTAACCCATGAACATATAGTAGTCGGCTTCTTTATTGTCGTAATATTCGGCAGTGTCGGTGTAGTATTCGTAAGTATATGCCCACCAAAGATCGCTGTTGTTTTCGTAATCTACGGGCGCGGTATACACAAGGTATACGCCGTCGATCATGCCGTCGTTGTCGCTGTCGTACTGCGCGTAGTCGACTTTATCGTCGAAATATTCGAGCGCGGCTTTAAGTATCGAATAATCTGCGTTTTCGTCGGTTTTTGAAAGATTGTCGTAATAACTTACGCTGTTACCTGTCGAAAATACGTCGGTTACGGTCCCCTTTATCGTAAGTTTGCCGTAAGAAGATTTATAGTAGTAAGACGAAAGGCTTTCCCAGCCCGTATCCGCACTCGTGCCGAAGAAGGCTTTTTCCAGAACGTTTTTCATATCTGAATCGGCTTTAGCGTCGGTAAACTCTACGGGAATAACAAGCACTTTGGGAGTTCCTACCGACGGCAGTCCGCGCGTTACGTTCATTTTTTCGGCTGCGCTTTTAAGCGGAGTCGTTTCGCCGTAATCAAGCCTTGTGTACGACTGCCCTGCGGCAACGGTAAAAGTAACCTGCGCCGTAAAGTTTTTATATTCGTACTCGAAAACATAGGTCGTTTCAACGTCGGGTTCGTAACCTTCGCAAGTTACGGTGTATTCGCCCGGCTGAATTTCCGCTTTATATCCGCTGCCGTAAACGGCGTATATCGTAACTCTTGCAGCGGCTTCTTCGAGCGTAAGACCCGTTCTGACTTTAATCGCATCTACTTCGGGCTCGATGGAAACGACTTCTCCCGCTTCTACCGCAACCGTCGTGCTTTCGGTAAACGCTATCTGATAATCGTTATAAACGCTGATTACCGCGTCGTTTATGTTTATCTTTTCGCTTGCGCTTACAGCGGCGTAAACTTCGTTTCTTAAATCGGCAGAAAGATATTTAGAAAGGAAGACGGTGATCTGAGTCTTGCCGTCGGTCACTTTGAAAGAATAATCTTTGCCCGACGTGGGAGCGGATACCGTACCTACGATAGTAACGCCGCGCGCAGAAACGTTCATCGAAACGTAATCTTTCGCAGACGAAAGAGCCGTAAGCGTTACGGGTTCTTTTTCGACATTCCGAGCGTCGACGGAAAAGTTTGTAACAGACTTAAGTTCTCTTAACCCCTGAAAATCGTCTACTACGCCCGAAAGAGTAACCTGATCGCCTTTCTGAGCGTTGAGCGAATCTTTAGCGTAAACGTATACGCCGTGAGTTGCGTCCGCAATATAAAAATTGTTACCTACAATTCCGACAACAACGCCGCTTACCGTCACTGTGTCGCCTACGCTTGCTTCGTAAACAGCGGCAATATTTCCGTCGGGAACATCGTCGTCGGGATAAGTAAACTTGGGAACGGTAAAATCGGTTTCGCCTATCTGAGAAAACTCATAGGCGTATAAAAACGTGCCGTATTCGTCCTTGATTTCTATAACCGCCTGCAAAATACGACCGTCAGAAAGAACGAAATAAAATTCGGTACATATTTCGCCGTCTAAAAGACCTATAAACTTGTTTGCTTCGGCTTCGCGATTTTCCGCCTTGGCGTGATAACTTCCGTCTACTTTTTCATAGTTGTTTTCGTCAAGTAAAGTAAACTCGGGAACAACAAGAAAACTTGCGAACATTTCGTAATCGTCGCTTGTTTCTCTCAACGCCTTATAATCGCCGTTATCATCGCGTCTTACAATCGTGACGGCGTTATAAAGTTCGTCGACAATGTAATAAACACACTCATACGAACTTTGAGCCGGACTTGCAGAATAAGCGAGCATCAATTCGTTGTCGTTACGGGAAAAATGCTGTTCTTCTTGTTCGCCGTCTTTCTCCGCATAAATCTGATCATAAGTAAAATTCGTACCGGCTGCGGCAAAAGCCAATCCGAGTTCTCCGCCCGGAGCGGGGTCCGGATTTGAACTGTCGTTATAAGAGCCGGAACCGCTTGAATACGCGCTGTCAATCGGCTCGCATGCAATAAACGCAAACGACAACATTACACAGATAAGCGAGATCATCAGACTTGTTATAGTCTTTTTCATTATAAGCTATCTCCTTTATGAGAATTTCGCGGTAGCTGTAAAACAATGACCGTCGTCGGAGTTTCAGCGCGCGACAAGTGTTTCCTAATTTAATTTCCGTGAGATATTTTACAATGGCACAACAAAAAAGTCAATACAATGTGATAAATTATAATGTTTTCATATTTTATTCACAAAAAATAAAAAATCAAATTGGCTTTTATCTTGTCAAAAGATTGCGCTTTCGCCGTTTTGTTGGTATAATCTTGATAAAGTACAATGCGGCGGTTTTTACACTGTTACATTCTGCCGCGGTGTTTTGCCGAGCCGCCGTTTATTTATTTTGCGGATTTGCGGCAGAAACAACCCGTTATAACATTATATTAAGAGAGAAACATGAATATTTTTAAGAAAAGTCTTATTTTAATTCTCGCAACAGTTGCGGTATTTACCTGCGCTTGCACGGGCAACACCGTAAGTTACACGATTTTCGGCGGTTCGTTCTGGCTGTCTTCGACCGAAACGGGCGGAGTTGCAAAAGTAAACGAAACCTGCGATTATAAAGTTTCGTTCACCCCCGAAAAAGATTCTTCGGTCAATCTTGTTTACGACGATAGCAGCAAACTCGTAACAACTCTTTCGACAAAAACGGTAGACGGCGCACTTTATTACAGTTTCACCACCGAACTTACCGTTACGGGAACATACAAACTCGGTGAAAAGACCTATCCCATAAACGATAAAATCACTTCTGAATGCCTGTTTCTCGGCATAAATGACCAGTTCAGTCCGTTAAAGAGCAGTAAAAACGTCAGTTCGACAACTTTCAACGCAGACGGAGCTGTGTCTTTTATATCTTATGCGCAAACAATCGAGTATTCGGGCAGAAAAGCCAAAGTAACCGTTTCGGAACACGAAAAAATTACTGAAGAACTCAAGGAACTCGGCGTTACGCAGACCGAAATTCAGCCTTACGAAAAAGAGTTTGAAAACCTTAAAACTCCGCTTATCGATAATGAAATCACGCTTTTCTTCCCCAGAGCGGCTGAACTCACTTCGGGCTTCGGTGCGTCATATTATTCTATAGATGCGCTTGCGCGTAAAGTTCATACGCTCCGCCTTTCGGTCAATTCCGAAAAGAGCGTTTCCGAAATCACCGTAGAAAACTTCGTTCAGGACGGCACTAATTACGCCGAAAAGAAATTTGCCTGCAACAATGCGGAAATTTCGCTTTCCGAATCGTTCGCCGGCAGTTCGCTCCGCCTTTTCTTTGCCGCGGCGGGAACTAAAAACGACAACAGAAGAAGACTTATCTCTATGGAAACCGACGCGCCCTATCGTATGGGTACCGTATCTTACACGATTACGTCGGTATCTACCGCAGAATAACATACTGTAACTATTTCCGACTGTCGGAAATATATTATAGAAAAAATACAAAAAAAGTTTAATTATGAAAGAACAAGACAACCCGCGAAGTTGGCGATTTATCGCCGAAAAACAACCGAATAACAGCATTTTACAGGCAGAAACTTCGAAGAACTTTGCGGTTTGCTTGCTTTTATAGTTTTATAAAAAAGTAAGCCGCTCTCTATTTTATGAAAACCTTCTTCGGGTTGACAATCTTTCCGTCGTAAAATCGGTACATTTTATTAAAAAGTGTAAAAAGTCGGGCTATAAGTCGATTATCAGCCGTTACTTCCGATTTTATTTATGAAAATTTGTCTTTAATCTCGCCGTAATTTTGCGTGCGGGATTTTTTATTTATCCGAATTCCCGCAGCAATCACCATTACATAAAAGGAGATTGACTATGGCAGACGAACAGTTGAACGAAACACAGCAGTCCGTACCCGTAAGAGAATACGACGTCGAAATAGCAAACGCCGTTAAAAGCGGATATACGACCGACAAACTGAAAGAAATACTCGATGACTACCACGACAACGATATCGCTCACGCCCTTTCCCTTCTTACCAAAGCAGAGCGCAAAAAACTGTACGCCGCGCTGGGGGATGACAGGCTGTCCGACGTATTCAGTTATATCGACGATCCTGAAGAGTTTGTCGCAGAAATGTCGGACGATAAGGTCGCGGACATTGTTGAAGGAATGGACTCGGACGACGCCGCGGACGTTCTCGGCGAACTCGACGAAGAAAAACAGCAGGACATAATCAACCTGATGGACGAAGAAAGCGCGCGCGATCTTCGCCTTATCAACGCGTATGAAGAAGACGAAGTCGGCTCGCGTATGACCAACGACTACGTTTCTATCGAATCGTCCTGCACAATTAAAGAAGCGATGAAAAAGGTCATCGAAGAAGCCGCCGAAAACGACAACATTTCCACCGTTTTCGTGACTAAAAACGGCATTTTCGACGGGGCGTTCAAATTAAAAGACCTTGTTATAGCAAGAAGCACCACCCCGCTTGAAGACATAATCGTTTCGTCATTCCCCTACCTTTACGCGTCAGATAAAATATCGGACGTTCTTCCAGATCTTAAAAGTTACGCAGAAGAATGTTTACCCGTTTTAGATAGCGATAATCGACTTATAGGCGCACTTACGAGCGCAGACGTCATTGAAGCGGTAGACGACGAAATGGGCGAAGATTATGCAAAACTCGCCGGTCTTGCCGCAAAAACCGAAGACGACGAAAAGATAGGAACGGGCATGATAAAACGCCTGCCCTGGCTGATCGTTCTGCTTGTACTCGACCTGTTTATCGGCGCGTATACGGGTATATTCGAAGCGATAATAATCGGGTTGCCGTTTCTTGTATGTTTTCAGCAGATGATTTCGGGAATGAGCGGTAACGTCGGCACACAATCGCTTGCGGTAGCCATAAGAATACTTTCGCGCGGGGACGTTGACGGAAAGGTCATGCGAAAAACCGTGCTGAAAGAACTTACGGTCGGCTTTCTTAACGGACTTGTGACGGGCTTTGTTTCGGCTATTGCGGTATGCTTGTTCGCATACATTACAAAAAGCACGGGCGGCTCGTTTCATACGTCTGCGTTGGCGGGGCTTTCCGTAGGGCTTGCAATGGTGACATCCACAACTATTTCGGCACTTACCGGCACGCTTATCCCGCTGTTTTTCTATAAGATAAAAATCGACCCCGCCGTTGCGTCGGGACCGCTGATTACCACGGTAAACGACCTTGCGGCAATCACCGTTTATTACGGTACTGCTCTGCTGTTGTTTTCAAGTCTGTTATAAGGAGATTGCGACATGGTACTCGATAATGAACTTGATCCCCGCGAGAAAATAAGCGAAGAACTGCTTGCCCTGCTTAAAAGCGATTTAACGGGCGAAGAACTTCGCGAGAAACTTGACGATTATCACGAAAACGACGTTGCGCAGGTAATTCCACTGCTCGACGAAAACGACCGTAAAAAACTTTATTCCAAACTCGACAACGACTATTTGTCCGAAATATTCAGTTATCTCGACGATCCCGAACCGTTCATCGAAGAAATGACCGCCGATAAAGCCGCCGACATTATCGAATCTATGGCAGCCGACGACGCGGTAGACGTTCTTGACGAACTTGAAGAAGATAAGAAAAACGAGATAATTAAACTGATGGACGAAGAAAGCGCGAACGACGTCAAACTCATTTCGGGTTACGACGAAGATTGCGTAGGTTCGCGAATGACAACCGACTTTGTATCCGTCAAAAACGATTACAACGTCAAACAGGCGATGAAAAGTCTTGTCGATCAAGCCGCCGAAAACGACAACATTTCCACCATTTACGTTACCGACGAAAAAGACGTGTTTTACGGTGCGATTCCCCTTAACAAACTGTTCATCGCAAGAAGCGATACCGAGTTGGACAGCATAATAACAACGTCCTTCCCCTTCCTTTACGCAAACGATAAAATAGTAGACGTTCTGCAACGAATTAAAGATTACGAAGAAGAGTCCTTGCCTGTATTAGATAGCGATAATCGACTTATAGGCGTACTTACGAGCGCAGACGTCATCGAAGCGGTAGACGACGAAATATCCGAAGACTATGCAAAACTCGCAGGTTTATCGGAAGAAGACGACCTTAACGAACGGGTTTTCGGAAGCGTGAAAAAACGTCTGCCATGGCTTGCCGTGCTGTTGCTTTTAAGCCTTGTGGTTTCTTCGGTATTAAAGGCGTTTGACGGCGTTATGGCGGCTGTTCCCATTCTCGTATTTTTTCAGACAATGATACTCGATATGAGCGGCAACTCAAGCACGCAATCGCTCGGCGTAACGATAAGAAGACTTACCGACCCCGAAATCACAGCCGCCGATAAACGACGGGCTTTTGCAAGAGAAACAACCATTTCCTTTTTCGACGGACTTATTCTTGCAGCAATAGCGTTCGGGCTTACCTGCGTTTATATGATCCTGGCGAAAAACACCGCCGCATGGTACGCGCTTAAAGTAAGCGGATGCATTTCCGCCGCGATGGCTGTATCTATGACCGTTTCGGGAATTATCGGCACCGC
>CAKQXZ010000008.1 GCA_934292955.1 uncultured Clostridia bacterium | reverse complement strand
TTGAATACGCCGTTGTCGTCCCAGCCGTGTTCGTCGTCGCCGATAAGCAGACGCTTAGGATCGGTGGAAAGAGTGGTTTTGCCGGTTCCCGAAAGGCCGAAGAAGATAGCGGTGTTTTCGCCGTTCATATCGGTGTTTGCCGAGCAGTGCATCGAAGCGATGCCTTTAAGAGGCAGATAGTAGTTCATCATTGAGAACATACCTTTCTTCATTTCGCCGCCGTACCAGGTGTTGATGATAACCTGTTCTTTGCTGGTGATATTGAAAACAACGGCGGTTTCGGAATTAAGACCGAGTTCTTTGTAGTTTTCTACTTTAGCCTTGGAAGCGTTGTAAACAACGAAATCGGGTTCGAAGTTTTCGAGTTCTTCAGCCGTCGGACGAATGAACATGTTGGTTACAAAGTGAGCCTGCCAAGCAACTTCGACGATAAAACGGACCGCCATACGAGTGTCTTTATTAGCGCCGCAGAAAGCGTCTACAACGTAGAGTTTCTTGTTGCTGAGTTCTTTCTGAGCGATTGCTTTAACGGCTGCCCATGCTTCCTGAGACGCAGGATGGTTGTCGTTCTTGTAACCTTCGGAAGTCCACCAGACGGTATCCTTGGAGTTGTCGTCCATAACGATGAATTTATCTTTGGGCGAACGACCGGTGTAAATACCCGTCATAACGTTAACTGCGCCGAGTTCGCTTACCTGACCTTTTTCGTATCCGGTGAGAGCGGGATTGGTTTCTTCTTCAAAGAGCATGTCATAAGAAGGATTGTAAACGATTTCGGTGGTTCCGGTAATACCGTACTTTGTCAAATCGATTTTTTTCATTGTTTTATTCCTCACTTAAAAAATTTTACTTATTTTACTTGTACAGTCCCTAACCGACTGCAGTATATATTTTAATCGATTATTGTCAAATGAGCAACTGATTGCACGCACTTTTTGATTTTTCTTGAAAATTTCGGTCGAATTCTGCAAAACGCAATGTCTTTTTATGCCCGCCAAAAAACTTTATTGAGCATTATGCCGAACATTTATGTAATAAACGGTTTACGATTGCGACGCGACATTATTGAAAAAGCCTTATAATGCGCGCTATATAATATGTTATATTGCGAAACATTGCCGCCCGGATAGCCGAGCGGCAATGTAAAATTTATGTAAAGAAATATTTGAAAACCGCCCGCAAATCGATTGTGTTTTTTTGCAAGCGTGTGTTAAACTAAATTTGATTTGCAATGTATGCATTTCAATACGCACCTTTTTATACTCCGTTTATAACGGCTGTACGGCAATAATATTACCTTTTATACACACGGCAACTTACTTTACACTTGTATAACGCACAACTTGTTTAACACACACCGCATTTTACGAATTTTATGCTTCTGCCTGCTTAAACAGCAATCGGCAGACGGCTACACACAGGACAAGGGAAAAACAGCACATGAAAATGAATTTTGATCAGACGTACGTCGTGGTCTTCTACATGCTTGCCGCACTGGGTGCATTTCTGATAGGGTTCAAACTATTATCGGAAAACTTACAGCGGGTAGCCAACAAAGGGCTCAGAAAACTTTTCGAAAGGACGTCTAAAAGCAAAATCGCGGGGGTCGGAATCGGCGCGGGAGCGACTATACTGATGCAGTCCAGCGGCGCAACCACCGTTATGGTTATAGGTTTCGTCAACGCGGGAATGATGACGCTTGCTCAGGCGACGTCGATTATTATGGGCGCGAATATAGGAACGACCGTAACAACAATACTGCTCGCGCTCGGAATGACAAACGTCGGCGATTATTTTATGATACTGTCGTTCATAGGTATTTTCGTCGCAATGGTATGCAAAAACGGAAAAATAAGAAGTTGGGGCTTGACTGCCGCAGGTTTCGGGCTTGTGTTCTTCGGGCTGACGATTATTTCGGCATGCAGCGCGACTCTTAAAGAAAACGCCGCGCTTCAGAATATTCTGAGAATGGAGATACACCCCGCATTTTTAGAACCGATCGTACTGCTTTTTATCGGCGCGCTTATAACGGCGATAATGCAGTCGTCCACAGCCGTTAACGCCATTCTGCTTTCTATGCTGACAGCGGGAATTCAGATAGGTAGCGGCGGAAACGCCATACTTTATATCGTTCTCGGCACGAATATCGGCACCTGCGTTACCGCGCTTATAAGTTCTATGGGCGCAAAAACCAACGCGAAACGCGCCGCATTGATACATTTTCTGTTTAACTTCTGCGGGTCACTGCTCTTCCTTATCATTCTTTCGATATGGTCGGGCTTTATGGACGATTTCTGGGTGCCGCTTATCGACTTCGGAAACACGCAGATGTCCGCGCGTATGCAACTTGCGCTTTTCCACCTTGCGTTCAACAGCATATGCACGATAATCTTTCTGCCGCTTACCAACGTTATTGTTAAAACCACCGAATTTCTCGTCCGCGACAGGCAGAAAAAAGAGCCTATGCGCATCACCTACATGGACGAACGTATTCTGGGTACGCCGACGATAGCAATCGCTCAACTGCAAAAAGAAACTATGGCTATGGGCGATAAATGTATGGAAGCGCTCGGCAAATCGTTCGAAGCGTTTATCGCGCGCGACACTTCGGTAGCAGAAGACATTACCGCCGAAAACGAAGACATTAACCTTATTTCAAAACAGATAACCGATTATCTGATTAAAGTATCGGGCGAAAACGTTTCGGTGCACGACGATCAGAAGATTTCCATAATGTATCACGCCATTGCCGATATGCTCCGTATTTCCGAGATTTCAGACAATTTCGTCAAATACACCCGCGCTTACGAAGAGAAAAACCTTAAATTTTCAGACAGCGTTTTCGATGATCTTAAGTCTATGTACCACAAACTTTGCAAAATGTATGATTTGGCGATCAGAATTTTCGATACGTTCGACAAAACGCATTTCGACGAACTCGAAGCGATGGAAAACTCTGTCGACTATATGAGAAGAATGCTTATCGAAGGACATATAAAACGGCTTAACGACGGAAGTTGCACGCCCGAATCGAGTTCGGTATTCATCAATCTCGTTTCCAATCTCGAACGTGTAGGCGACCATATAACCTTTATAGCCCACACCATAGAAGAACTGCAATAATTTTGTAATAAGCAAATTATTAAAACCTGATAAAACTAAAAAGCCCTGCGTTTTGCAAGGCTTTTTTGTTTATAAAATACCTGATAATCGACTTATAGACGGGTTTTTATTGTTTTAACGCGTTACGGAATTACGCGGCGATAAGCATTAAAACAACCGACAGAACAAAGGCGACCACAGACATTATCGCTTTATACTTACCTTTAATGTTAAGAAAATCGGTTATAAAGAACAGACCGACGTAATAGAATATTGCGGCAAAGCCGAATTTAAGCGGAAGCGCGAAGGCGGAAAAATCGAAGAAACCCACCACGTCGCTTATTAAAGTGAGCAATGCGGACGGAACAAACATTGTGATAACCGCACTACCCGCAACGGCATATTCTATACAACCGAAAATAGCGAAAACTACCGTAAGTTGATACGCAAGGCTTAAAAGCGGAACGAAAATTATATTTGCGAACAGCGAGATAATCGACATATAGCCCGACATATCGACAAGAACGGGCATCGTTCCGAGCGACGCGCCCATCGATACGCAAAGCGGGTCGCTAAGTTTTTTAAGCGGTTTTGCGCCGCGTTTCAAAACGGGTAAAAGCGCGGCTATTCCGAGAACGGCAAGAAATGAAAGCCGTGTTCCGATATCGAAAAGATAAAAGGGCTGAATTGAAAGGACGACTATAAGCGCGAGCGCGATTGAAGACATTCTGTCACGCTTGAAACCGAAATCTTCGGACAGAAGAAGTACGGCTGCCATAATCAGAGCGCGGACGGACGACGGTTTGAACCCGCAGATAAAACAATAGAATGCCGTGGGAATAAGAATAAACAGAAATCTGAAAACCCTTTTAAGTCTGAGACGTTTTGCGATAAAGGTAAATATTGCGAAAAACAATCCGACATGCAAACCCGATACGGCGAAAGCGTGCGCAATCCCCGCGAAACGATATGCGGGAAGATCTTCGGAAATCAAAGATGTATCGCCGAGAACAAGCGCGACCGCGAGCGAGTAACTCTGCCCGGTCATACCGCTTTTCAGGACTTTCTTTATAAACGCGGCGGATTTTTCGGCGGGATTGGAATAATCGCCCACATATTTCGCGCCCGATATATAGCGAACGGAAAAATGCACTCCGCAGAAGATATCGTAAAAATCTTCTCTGCCCGCACGCTTTATAAGTTCGCAATTAAAAGAATAACGACTGCCGACTTCGGGAACAAATTCGTCGTCTATATAACCGACTGCACTGCCGAAAGATCTTCCGTTGACTTTTACATCTCTGAAATACACGCGATAACTGCCCGTTTTTGTAAGCGACACCCTGTCTACAGTCGCTTCGGCAGCCACTTTGTCGGACGGAGCCGCCGCATTATACGCAGAGTTGATTTTGATTTCGGCATAACCAAAACCGATAATGAAAATAAGCGAAAACGCGGCAAGGCAGATAAGACTTTTCTTTTTATTTTCGGAAAACACAACCGCAAGAGCGGAGAAAACGGCAAGTACGGAAATACAGATTACGGCAACCGCTACGTTACGCAAAAGAAAATATGCGAAAGCAATACCGACGGCATAAAACGCCGCGGCAATGCAAATCGGTCTGAAATTGATTATCTTTTGTTTTCCCATAGCTTGATTTTTGACTTTTGTATTACGTTTCCTGTTATCAAAATAATTATTCAAAACAGTTGCGAATAATTTGTGCGTTTGCTATAATATGAATGTGCCTGCGGTGTTCGAGGTAGGGTCTAATGTAATCCACAATTATAAAAAGGGAGCCGATGTCCGCAACGATACGCAAAGCCTGGGGTTATTGTCTTGAGCAAACCCTTTCTGCAGGAAGTCGGAAGCGTTGGGCTAAGCACCCACCTGCTTTCAGAAGCGGGTTATTATTTACTCTATACGGCACAGGCGGGTATGTTTTTTGTGAATAAAACTTGGGGATAAGAAATAAAACCCTAAAAAAAGGAACGGGAAAAACCGCTCCTTTTTTAATACTATTTTGAAGAAGATTCGGAAATATGCCGCGCGTTTTTAATCTCTTTCTGACGGACGACGATACCGCGCACCACAAGAGCGACGCACGCCGAAAACCATATGGCAATTACCAGAATACCGCAATTCATAAAGAATTCGGCAGGAAGAATACGGATAACTTCGTCCTGATACCAATCGAAATACCAGTTTGTTTTTCCCGGGAAGAAAAACGCATGGAAAAGCGCGAAAGTCTTATCGAAATCGACAAGCATGGCAATGCCCACGACGGGCGGAATGACCGCGCCGATTATGCCCGTATAGAACGAATAATCGAAACCGAGAAGCTTTTTGGGTCTGAAATTGGCAAAGCGCGCAAGCAGTACCCAGACAATAAGTATTACTGCAGAAATAATCAATCCCAAGGTATCGAGATCGAAAAGAATTTTGCAATCTTCGAAATGGCTTTTACCCGACTCGGAATATTTAAGATCGCCGACGCCGAATTCCGTTCCGAAATTCAGATAGTTAAGCACCTGATTATAGGCGTTGATTATCTGCGAATATGTAAAGCCCGACTTTTCTTCGATGTTAAGCGGCTTTATCTGCATATAGTAGAACGGACGAAACCATATAGGCAGTGCAAACGCGAACGCTATTATAAACGTAAGCATGGCAAATATAAGAATGACCGTCCATATGTAACCGAGAACGTTTTTTGTTTGACTCATTTTACACGCTCCTGTAAGACGAATTTTGCTTAAAAAGCAGCCGAAACTTATTCGGCAAAGTATTCTATACTGTGCTTGTTTAAGTAACTCTTGCCCGCTTCGATAATCATAATGCCGGGTTTTTTAAGAATGTCGTAATCACTGTCGGTCGGATCGGGATAGTTAAGCCACGGTTCAAGACAGATATAATTTGCGCCTTTCATAGTCCACATAAGAAGATTTTCGGCATCGAACGAAAGGGTCGCTATCGGGGTGCCGTTTTTTCTTAAAGTGACTTTGCGCGAATTTATGCCCGTGAACACCGCCGTAAAACGCTTGAAAAGTTCTTCGTTGATCTGAAGAATTTTTCCGCTGCCGAAATCGTCGTACTTATCGGAAACAAGTGCGTCTTCACATATTCTCGACAAGAATCTTTCTGCCTTTTCGAAAACGAGATCGTAAGCCGAAAGCGGACCGTCGGTCAAATAACTTTCGTGACTGCCGATAAACGCCCACATTTCGTCGTTGCCGTCGTTCTGTATTTTATATGTAACTTCAAGCCGATTTTTTACGACTTCGTATATAACAAAAAGAGTGAAATCGAAAGGATAGCAAGACTTTGTTTCTTCGCTGCTTTTAAGGCTGAAGGTCGCTTTATTTTCCGAAACGCTTTCCGTATTAAACTCGCTGTGACGGGCAAAACCGTGCTGCGGAAGCGAATATTCTTTACCGCCGTAGACATACTTTTTATCTCTCAGCGAGCCGCAAACGGGAAAAAGTATTGGCGCGCGACCGCTCCAGAACGAGGGATCGCCCTGCCAGATTCTTTCTTTTCCGTCATATTTAACGCTTTGAAGTTCTGCGCCCATAGTGGAAATTACCACAGTCAGAACTTCAGATTTTATTGTTACGTTTTTACTCATATCAATTACCTTTACGCCGCAATTTCTTAGTAGAAAAAACGGCGATTTTTATGAAGAAATTTGCAAAAAGCCCGCCTATAAGTCGCTTATCGGCACTTTACTCGTCGTCATCGTCTTCATCGCGGTCGTCTTTTCCCAATGCGAAAGCGATATCGTCGTCGGACAATAATTCGGCGTTACCCGCTTGATTTCCGGTCTTTCCCGCGCGTTTTGCTTTGCGTTTTATTTTTGCGTTTCTGATCATAGACATCCAGCCCGTTTCGTGTTCTTCGCCGGAAAGCAAGTTTTTAATGTTCTTTTTATGGGCGTACCATGTAAGCACTATAATTCCCAGAACCAGAACCATAGAGAACGAGAAGAACGTAATACCGTAATCGAACTTTACGTCGGACGCAAAGCCTTTGATATAAAAGCGGATTGCGGCGGCGATTGCGGGCGGCGTCGTTGCAAGAAACGACCCCATGGAACCCATTTCGGTTATAAGAATATACACAAGTGCGACAACAAGGAATATAAGCGTTATATACCATTCGCCTACAAGAAAAACCCCTATCGTCGTAGCGATACCCTTGCCGCCTTTGAACTTATAAAACACGGGGAAAATATGCCCGACAACCGCAAAAAAGCCTGCGATATATTGAGCAGTCATACCGACTTCGAGCGGTGAATCGCCGAAATACATTCCCGAAAAAACCAACTTTGCAAACAATGCGGGGAGCGCGCCTTTGGATACGTCAAGCGCGAAAGTAAGAATGCCTACTTTCATTCCGAACTCGCGGCTCATGTTCATAGTGCCGGGGTTTCCGCTGCCTATTTTAGTTATATCCTTTTTTTTGGCGGCGGAAATTATTCTTGCAAAACTAATACTGCCTATAAGATAAGAACCTACGGCAAGCAGCAGAAAACTCCACCACAAATCGTTAAAATGCATTTGCATGCGCATCACCCCCATCGCAAGTTTTGCGACGAAATAGCAGATAATCAACCTATAGTCCTACTTTTTCAGAAAACAGAACAAAATTTATACGCAGAAATCGTAAGACTAAAACCCGAAAACGCGATTATTCTTCGTCGCGATTTCTGAAAAGAATTCTGATGGGCGTACCCGAAAAATCGAATGCTTTACGGATAACGTTTTCGAGATATCTCT
This sequence comes from uncultured Clostridia bacterium, assembly GCA_934292955.1. The sequence continues at coordinate 39,565 of CAKQXZ010000008.1, read as the reverse complement.
TGTAAGAGAAATGAACGAGTTCGCTGTCGTTTACGAAAATTACGAAACGCGGCGGACGAACGTTGTCTTGCGTGGCGTAATAGATTTTAAGACGTTTACCTTTTTTAGACGGCGGATCGATCGTGCGGACGGCGTCGCCGATAAGATCGTTGAGCGTACCCGTAGTTATGCGACGATTGGCGTTTGCAAGAGATTCTTTGGCGACGTTCAGAATTTTATCGACGCGCTGCCCTGATTTTGCAGAAACGTAAACCGACTTGTAATAGTCCATAAACGCAAGGTCGCAGTCGAGTTTTTTATTAAACGTGTTGATCGTATCGGAATCCTTTTCGATAAGATCCCACTTGTTCATAACTATTACCGACGGCTTACCCTGCTCGTGAACGTAGCCGCAGATTTTAACGTCCTGTTCGGAAAGTCCTTCGTTGCTGTCTACCACCACAAGACATACGTCGGCGCGCCTTACCGCGCCGAGCGCACGGATAACGCTGTAATACTCCACGTCTTCGTCGACCGCTTTTTTCTTTCTTATACCAGCAGTATCTATAAGTATATAGTTCTGCCCGTTATAGGTAAAAGGCGTATCGATAGCGTCGCGCGTGGTACCGGAAATATTTGAAACAATCGTTCTGTCGTAACCGAGCAGTTTGTTGACTAGACTGCTCTTGCCCGCGTTAGGCTTGCCGACCACCGCAATTTTGATGGCTTCGGTTTGCTCTTCGGGTTCGACTTTATCGAAATACGAACAAACTTCGTCGAGCATATCGCCTATACCCGTAGCCTGCTCGCAAGAAATGCCGAAAGGCTCGCCCAGACCTAAGTTATAATACTCGAACAATCTTTCGGGCTTATAGTTGTCAAGTTTATTGACGGCAAGCACGACGGGTTTACGGCTGCGCCTGAGCATGTCCGCAACGTCGTAATCGGAAGCGGTAAGATCGCTTTTTACATCGCACAAAAGCAGAATAACGTCCGCCGTTTCGATTGCGAGTTCTGCCTGCTTTTTAATATGACGCCACATTTCGTCGTCGCTTTTAAGCTCTATTCCGCCCGTATCTATGAGCGTGAAATTATGCCCGCACCACTCGGCGTCGGAATAAATACGATCTCTCGTAACGCCCGGGCGGTCTTCGACGATGGCTATTTTTTTGCCCGTAATCTTATTGAACAAAGTCGACTTGCCTACGTTAGGTCTGCCGACTATGGCTACTATCGGTTTCATTTTTTCTTTTCCTTAATTATTGTATTTTAGTCGTGATTTTATTCTTTCGTTTTTGTAATCGGTTGTAAAATCGTACGCACAGAAGGTTATTATCGACCGCAAAACGTCGGTTCGTTATTCTTCGGCGTCGGGCATTACCGCGCGGATTACTTTTTTGCCGAGTTTTTCGGAAAGCTCGTACAGCGTTACGTCGTCTAAAAATCTGTCTTCGCCGCGCATAAGACAGTTATCGGGTATAAGCAGTACATCGAATTCGCGCCCATAATTACTTACCGCTTTATAAATATCGCCGCCCGTTAATAAGCCCGTGCAGTTGACGGTATGACCGAAAAAATTGTTTTCTACGGCGATGATATCTATCGTGACGTCTTTGCACGACCGCTCTACCATTGCAACGATATCTTTCATAAAATTATACACGCTCGTACCGCTGACCGTTAAATATCTTGCGGGCGCAAGCAAGGGTTTTTTTGCATTCTCTGTAAGTTCGCGCACGTTGTTTCGGAATTTAACCGACATGCCGACGCCGTTTTCTATCTGCGGAAAATCCGCGTAATATTCTTCACCCGGCAGCGGCAGACCTGCCTTAAAGAAGAACTCGTCGGCAAGTTGAACAAGCGAGCCGTTATACCGTTCGTTGGCGCGCTCTACCTGTTGTATAACCGACTTTGCGTAATCGGCGTCGATGTCGTCTATATGAAAAAGCCCTTCGCGGAACTTGGTTATGCCGCACGGCACGACCGCCGCAGAAACGATATTTTTCAGTTCGTAAAGTTTATCTATCGTATAATCGAGTTCTTTTCCGTCGTTAACGCCCTTTACAAGCACGACCTGCGCGTTTACCGTTATGCCGCCCTGTTCGAGTTTTTTGAGTTGCGCGGGCAGTTTGTCGGCAAAACGATTGTTAAGCATTTTTTTGCGCAGTTCGCCGTTCATGGTCTGCACCGAAACGTAAAGCGGCGAAAAACGCAAGCGTAAAATTCTGTCTAAATCTTTATCGGTTACGTTGGTAAGCGTTACGAAATTGCCGTATAACAGGCTTTGCCGATAATCGTCGTCTTTAACGTAAAGCGTGGGGCGCATGCCCTTGGGCATTTGTTTGACGAAACAAAAAATACAGTCGTTAAGGCAAGTGTGAATTTTAAGTCCGTCGTCGGCAAAAGTAAGACCTAACGATTCGTCTTCGTATTTATCCACTTCAACCTGCACGGTTTCGCCGTTTTTGGCAAGCACTTCCATGGTAAACGTTTCCTGCGTATCGTAGTAAACGTAATCGAGAACGTCTTCGGCTTCGAACTCGTCAAACTTCAATATTGCGTCGCCTTTTTCAAGACCTAATTCTTTTGCCCCATAAGCTTTTTTGTCAACTTTATCTATAAGTAACATTCTTCTATCCAAAATGGGCGATAATCGACTTATAGCCCGTTTTTTATCTGATTTTTAGAGTATATGCAGCCGCAATAATTCTGCCTGTATAAACCGTATTCGGTCGAAATTTCGGTGGAACGCAAAAAACCGTTCTGCTTTTTGAAATCGCAATAAATCCACTTAACGCCGCACTCGTTTGCCGCTTGCTCGCCTATTTCGTTAAGCAACGGCGCGTTTTTATACGGGCTTACCGTAAGCGTTGTGGTTATGCAGTCAAAAGCATGCTCTTTTGCGTATTCTGCCGTTTTATAAAGGCGCAGACGGAAGCATTTTGCGCATCGTGCGCCGCCTTCGGGCGCACTTTCGTAGCCTTGCACCGCATTGTAAAATTCTTTATCGTCGTAAGGCTGCACGATTAAACCGACTTTATCGCCGTATTTTTCGCTTAAGAAACGTTTTTCTTCTTCGGCGCGTTTTTCAAACTCCGAAAGGCTGTCCATATTGGGATTATAAAAGAACACCGTGGTTTCGAAATCATCGGTCAGCCGTTCAAGACAAGCCGTACTGCATGGCGCGCAACAAGCGTGAAGGAGCAACTTTTTACCCCTGCCCATTTCTTCTAACTGCCGCGCTCTTAATTTTTCGTAATCGACCTTATTCATAACCGAATTTCACCTAAAACCTTGCCTATAGGTTGATTAAACGATAGTTCGGCATTGGCGGAAATTTCTTGCTCGCCTAAATTTATAACGACTTTGGGCGCATTCGTAAGCGTTATAAGACTTGCCGCCGGCTGAACTTTAAGGCTTGTTCCGCCGATTATAAGCATGTCGCAATTCTCTATTGCTTTAACGGAACGCTCGAAAACGTCGCCGTCGATAGACTCGCCGTAAAGAACGACGTCGGGCTTTATTATTCCGCCGCAACCGCAATGCGGAACGCCGCTTTTATGTTGCAGCATGTAGTCGAGATCGTAAAACTTTCCGCAACGCACGCAGTGATTGCGATGCACGCTGCCGTGAAATTCGCAGACGTTTTTGCTACCCGCAGCATAATGCAATCCGTCGATGTTCTGAGTTATAACGCACGAAAGATAACCTTTCTTTTCCATTTCTGCAATTTTAAGGTGCGCGATATTTGGCTTTGCATCCTTAAAAATCATTTTATCGAAGTAAAACCTGAAAAACTCTTTCGGGTATTCTTCAAAAAACTCGTGCGATAAAATAATCTCGGGCGGATAGGTATATTTTTGCGAATAAAGCCCGTCCGTCGAGCGGAAATCAGGAATGCCGCTTTCGGTGGAAACGCCCGCGCCGCCGAAAAACACTATGCGCTTTGACGATAAAATCATATCGTTGAGCAATTTTATTTTTTGGTCGGTCGGGTAAATATTATTCACGGTTCTCTCCGTTATCCGCGCGTTCGCTTTCGGGTGCGCGGATGATTTTTATTATAAACACTATAAGCATAATCGCCGCAATAACGGCAAGAGCCAGAATGACGTAATTGACGTAATCTTTGAAAATAAAGGTAAACAGCGTTACGAGCGCCCCTGCAACGAGATTTCCGCCGACGAGCGCAACAAATGCTTTATCGAACTTTATTCCCAAAAACACGGCGATAGCGGTTCCCGTCCACACCCCCGTCATAGGGAGCGGCAGAGCGACAAAAGCGAACAACGCCCAAAAAAACAGACTTTCGGTTTTTTTACGCTTTGCGTCTTCGTCGAGTTTTACGTCTAACTTATCTTTGGTCGCCTTATCCGCAAGTTTTGCCGCTTTACGCTTGAACACGTTCTCGATTTTATCGACAAGTTTGCGGAAAATGGGAATTTTTTTTAGCAGATTGAATATCGGAATAAGCAAAAAGTACAATGGAATGCACACGATGGTCGATCCGATATATGCGAGCGCGGCTGTCTGAATAAGCGGAATGTTCGCTGCTTGCCCGATAGGAATCGCGCCCTTAAGTTCTATAAGCGGGAACATGGAAATAATCAAAACGGTCAGATAATCGTTTTTGAGTATTCCCAATAAAAATTCCGCCAGTTTTATTTCCATTTATTTAACCCCTTTGCTTAACCCCGATTTTTTTGCGGCGATTGCCTGTTTTTTATGGTTTTTACGGTTAACGCCGCCCTTTCCGTTTGCAATTTATTCGCACTGTATATATAATAGTACTCGATTAAATCAGTCTATATAACCGATATGTAATCGGACAGGAGTAATTATGACGCTGCAACAACTGCTTTCGCCCTTTCGCCGCGCTATAGACGAATACGGTATGATCGAAGACGGCGACAAAATAGCGATAGGTTTGTCGGGCGGAAAAGACAGTCTGCTTTTGGTCTATCTGTTTTCCGCTCTTAAAAAATTCTATCCCAAAAAGTTTGACGTCATGGCTATAACCATCGATATGGGATTCAAGACCACCGATCAGAGCAAGATCGAAGGGCTGAGAAAAGAATGCGAAGATAACGGCGTTCCTTTCGTAGTAGAAAAAACCGACATAGGCGAAATTCTTTTCGATATAAGAAAGGAAACAAACCCTTGCAGCCTATGCTCTAAACTTCGCCGCGGCGCGCTTAACACAATCGCGCTTAACAACGGTTGCAACAAACTTGCGCTCGGTCACCACGCGGACGACCTTAACGAAACCTTTTTGCTTTCGCTTTTTTACGAAGGCAGGCTTTCGACATTTCAGCCGATAACATACCTTTCCCGAACGGAAATTTCGGTTATCCGCCCGATGATTTTTATCGAAGAGATAAATATCATCGCTTATATGAAAGACAAGCCCATTCTTAAAAACGTATGTCCCGCGGACAAACACACCAAACGCCAGTACGTCAAAGATCTGCTCCGCAAAATTCAGGAGGACATTCCGTTTGTTAAAGAACGCGTTCATGGCGCGCTGACCCACCCCGAACGCAACAATCTTCCGCCCGAAATGAAACACCTTAAACAACGCCGCAAAGCGCAACCGAAAACAGACGAAAATACCCCAAATAGCGACGTATAAGTCGGTTATCGGCACTTTCGGTTTTAATACAACACATTGACAAGCACTTTACGCTGCAGAAAAAAACGTTCTGCGGCGTTTTCGTTTACTAAAAACCGATATAACAAACGGCTATGTAGCGTAACCGCGACGGGCGTTTTTTGCTTAAACCCGCACGGGATAGCGATAATCAATGCAAGATATTATATCACCTTGCGCGCGATTTTTCAACTGTTTGAATTATCTTTATTTTCGACGTTAAGCGTGTAATCGAGAATATAATCGGGTCTGCCTTTTACTTCGCGATACATTCTTGCAAGGTAGGCGTTGGTTATGCCGTTGAAAACGTACCCGCCCGAGAATAATAATATAACCGTCGGGAAAAGCCAGCCCGTAAGCGGAATATATTCGCCGCACGCGGCAAGAATAATCATAACGATAAAGGCAATAAGTGACCCTATAACACCGAAAACGCCCAATTTGAAAGAAAGCGTAAGCGGATAATCGCTGTTGGATAAAACGCCGGACTTAGCAAGACGGATCATCTTTTTAAGCGTATATTTTGTTTCGCCGGCAACGCGCTCCGGTCTGTCGTAATCGACAAAAGTCTGCTTAAACCCGACCCAAGAAGCAAGCCCGCGGATATATTTATCGCGTTCGGGCATCTTTAATAAAGCGTTAAGCGCTTTACGGTCATACAGCTTGAAATCGCCCGTGTTACGCGGAACGGGTACGTCGCTGATTTTTGCAAGCAGTTTGTAGTAAACCGACGCGGTTTTCTTTTTGAAAAACGATTCGCCCTTTCTGCTTGCACGTCTGCCGTGAACGACTTCGTAGCCTTCTTCCCACTTTTCGATAAGTTTCAAAAAGAGTTCTGGCGGATCCTGCAAATCGCAGTCGGCTTCGAGAACGGCATCGCCCGAAGCAAGTTCGAACCCGCAGATTATAGCCGCCTGCTGACCGAAGTTTCTGCTGAACGAAGCGACTTTGACGCGCTTGTCTTTTTCGGCAAGAGCGGAAAGTTTTTGCGCGGTTAAATCGGAACTGCCGTCGTTAACATAGATAATTTCGAAGTCGTAACCGCTTTTTTCAAGTACGGGAACGCACGTTTCATAAAAATTATCGACGGTGAGTTCTTCGTTATAGCAAGGTACCACAACGCTGATTTTTTTGTTTTTTTGTTCCATATCTGCCCCTTATTTATTAAATAAAACGCTTAATAACCGACCTATAGACCGATTTTTGTTATTTTTTACAGATCGTTATTTGCTTTTTACATGTTACCTTTTAAGCCGCTGTTGTATAGTCGCGGTTTTTATTTTTCGAAAAACAGCACGTTATTATCACCCACAAAATATACAAGCTCCGAAACCAGCCCGCGGCAGTTTCTGACCTTGCAACCAGTCTTATAATACTTGCCGCTCTTCTTTATTATTACGGGAATTCCGCCGGGGTATAAAGACAGAGTTTCCAGAATATCGTCTTCGGTATCTTCTTTGCCCTGCGGAATTGTTATGCCGAGCATTTCCTGCTTGCCGCTTGCGGTATAAACGGGCTGTTCTTCGCGCACGGTCTGAGCGGGTTTTTCTTCTTTGAGTTCTATTTCTTTGAGTTTATCGACCGAAATAGACGGCTTCTGTCCTTCGCGGATCTGCAGTTTGCCTTCGATCTTAACTATGGCTTCTGCGCGGATAAGCGATTTTACGCGGTCGTATACTTTGGGGAAGAACACGCATTCTACGCCGCCGTAAATATCTTCGAGCGTAATCATTCCCATACTCTGCCCGCTTTTTGTAATCTTTTTTGAAGCGGCGGTGATTATGCCGCCCATTTCGACACGCTGTCCGTCCTGAATTTCGGTGTATGTGCGGTTTCCGTCTTCGTCTTCTTCATAATATTGCAAGAGTTCGGTCGTGAACGAGCAGCCCGCAAAACTATCCATATACTTTGTGAGCGGATGCCCTGTAACGTAAACGCCGAGAACGTCGCGTTCCTTAGAAAGCCGCGTTTTATCGTCGTACTCGGGAATTTCGGGGTATTTTACGGTGAGTTCGTTAAAACTCGAAAGCGTACCGCTGAAAAGACTTATCTGCATGCTGTCGCGCTCTTTGGCGATGGCAACCGCCCTGTCCATAAGCCCGTCGTAAACGGCGACAAGTCGACTTCTCGCAATGCCGAAACAGTCGAACGCGCCCGCATAAATAAGGTTTTCTATAAGGCGTTTGTTGAGAACTTTTACGTTCGCGCGCGACATAAAGTCTTCGAACGAACGGAACAAGCCGCCCTTTGCACGCTCTTCCACAATGGTTTCGATCGCGCCCAGACCTACACCCTTAACACCGACCAAGCCGAAACGAACGCCGTCGCCTTCAACCGAGAAAAACGCTTTGGAGTGGTTGATATCGGGTTGCAGAACGGGAATTCCGCGCTCTTTAAGATAGATAACGTACTTGGTTATTTCGTCGATTTTATCTATTCTGTCGTTTAGGATCGCGGCAAGGAATTCCTGCGGGTAATAATGCTTAAGATATGCCGTCTGATAAGCGATAACGGCGTATGCCGCGGCATGCGACTTGTTGAACGCGTACTGCGCGAAACTCGTCATTTCTTCGAAAATGTCGTCGGCGACTTCCGCAGGCACCCCCCTTGCGATTGCGCCTTCGGTCTTGACGTTGCCGTTTTCGTCCTTTTCGCCGTTGATGAAGATACTCTTCATACGCGCCATTTCTTCCATGTTCTTTTTACCCATGGCGCGGCGGATAATGTCGGCTTGCCCGAACGTGAAGCCCGCAAGTTTACGAACGATTTCCATAACCTGTTCCTGATAAATGATTACGCCGTGCGTAACGGTAAGGATAGGACGAAGAAGTTCGTGCTTGAAGGTCATAGTTTCGGGATTGTTTTTGAACTGAATGTATTTGGGGATAGAGTCCATAGGCCCCGGACGGAAAAGCGAGATACCCGCTATTACGTCTTCGAGATTTTCCGGGCGAAGTTCGCGCATGAACTTTTTCATGCCCGGAGATTCGAGCTGGAACACCGCGTCGGTATCGCCGCTCGATAACAGATCGTATGCCGCTTTGTCTTCGTAACCGATTTCGGCAAAGTCGATTTCGACGCCCTTGTCTTCACGGATATAGTCGCAGCATTTTTTAATATCGGTAAGAGTTTTAAGTGCAAGGAAGTCCATTTTGAGCATGCCCATCTGCTCGTCGACTTTCATGTTGAACTGCGTGATGATATCGTCGCCGTTACGGGCAAGCGGAATGTTATCGGACAGCACTTTGTTGCATATGATAACCCCGGCGGCGTGTTCCGAAATGTTTCGCGGCATGCCTTCGAGTTTCATGGCCATGTCCACAACCCTGCGCGTGGTGTCGTCAGACTGATAAAGTTCTTTCAGTTCTCTTACGGTAACGTCGCCGTCCTTTTTGCTCAACTTTAAGCCGAGCAATTCGGGAATGGTGTGCTTGCCGTCCATAAGTTTGGTGATTTTATCGACTTCGTTATACGAAACTTTAAGCACGCGGGCAACGTCTTTTATCGCCGCGCGCGAAGCCATCGTACCGAAAGTTACTATCTGCGCGACCTTATCCCTGCCGTACTTATCGCGGACGTACTCTATAACTTCTTCTCTGCGTTCGGGGTCGAAGTCTACGTCGAAGTCGGGCATACTTACCCTTTCTTTGTTAAGGAAACGCTCGAAAATCAAGTTATACTGCAACGGCTCAACGTTGGTTATACCTATCGAATACGCGATAATGGAACTTACGCCGCTGCCGCGCCCTGCGCCTACGGGAATACCGTGTTCTCTTGCGTAGTTAATGTAATCCCACACTATAAGATAGTATTCGAGATAACCCATGGTCGCAATAGTGTCGAGCTCGTAATCGAAACGTTCGCGTATTTCGGGAGTTATTTCTTTATACTTCTTTTTTAAGCCTTCTTCGCCGAGCATTTTTAGATATTCGTATGCCGTCATCCCGTTTGGCGGAATGTATCCGGGAACGAGCGAAGCGTCTCTTACAGGCTCGCACTTTTTATTGAGTTTTATACAGTCGCCCGAGCATTTTTCGGCAATTTCCACGGTTGCGTCAAGAACTTCGGGCGTATCGCCGAACATTTTTTCCATTTCTTCGCGGCTCTTAAGATAAAACTCTTCGGTTTCGAACCGCATGTGTTTGGGGTCGTCAAGCGTGGTCTGCGTATTGATGCACATCATTATTTCCTGCATCAGCGCGTCTTCTTTTCTTAAATAATGCACGTCGTTCGTAGCGACGAGTTTAATGCCCGTTTCTTTGGATAAGCGGAACAAAAGCGGGTTTATGCGCAACTGATCTGCTATGCCGTGATCCTGAATTTCAAGATAATAATCGTCGCCGAAAATGCTCTTCATCCACAAAGCGTGCGCTTTTGCGTCTTCGTATCTTCCGGCAAGCAGATATTGCGGAATACGCCCCGCAAGACACGCCGAAAGACAGATTAACCCTTCGTGTTTTTCGGCAAGCGTTTTATAATCGCAGCGCGGCTTACGATAAAATCCGTCTATAAACGCCATGGAAACCATTTTTATAAGGTTTTTATAGCCTGTATCGTCCTTGCAAAGCAGAATAAGATGTTCGTATTCGCGGTTATCCGCGTTCTTTTTGTACATGTCGTCGCACATATACATTTCGCAACCGATAATGGCTTTCATTCCGAGTTTTCTTGCGTGTTCGGCAAAATAGACCACGCCGTACATGTTTCCGTGGTCTGTTATGGCAACCGTATTCTGCCCTAATTCTTTGGCAAGTTCAAAAACTTTGTCGATTTTAGCCGCTCCGTCAAGAAGACTGTATTCGGTATGCAAATGTAAGTGTACGAAATCTTTCATCGAATAATCTCCGCAAGGCATATCGCCGTATTATTATTGTAGCACACGCGCGCGTATTTTTCAAGTGCTGCGCGGGGTATATGCTCTTTATTTTTTTCGATTGATAAAACCGCGTTTTTCAACAAACGAAGCCGCGCATATTGTTTTCTTTAAGCTACAGACCGAAATACGACCGGAACCGTAAAAAATACGCAGCCGAACAGTAAGCCTTTTTTAATATTAAACGACTAAAAAACAATATAAAATCGACCTATAAACCGAGCAAAAACCCGCCTATAGGTCGATTATCTCATTATTCGCTATATTCGGCAACCGCCACAGCCGCTTTTACGCGACTGAAACTCACTGCTGTTTTTTCCAGATAACGGGCGTTACGCCGTCTTCGTCAAAATGCCAGTAATTACCGACGTAAGCCGAACCGTCTTCTTCGGTTTCGGGTTCTTCTTTACTGTAAGCGTAAACGACGGCGGACGCAAGATTTCCGGTAAGTTCTTCAAGACGTTCGATTTGCTTGCCGTCGCCCTTAGCGTAAATTGCCGTAAGAGCATTACAGTATTCAAATGCTCCGTCGCCGATTTCCGTTGCGCTTGAGGGAATAACTATATTCTTCAACTGACTGCAACCCCTGAACGCGCCGCTGCCGATATACGTTACCTTATCGGGAATAACGATGCTTGTTAAAGCAGAACAACCGCTGAATGCCTTGTCTCCTATAAAGGTTACGTTTTCGGGAATAACGATATCGGTTAAAGCCGAGCAGCTGATAAACGCATTAGCCCCGATTACTGTTAAAGTACTCGGCAAAACAATCGTCGTTAAACCGAAGTTTTCTCTGAATGCGTCAGCTCCGATTTTCGTAACTCCTTCGGGAATTACTATCTTTTTGCACGCGTAACCGACATAAGACAACGCCATATCCATTATTTCGGTCGTACCGTCTTTAACGGTTATAACTTCCGTAGCCGAACCCTTGAAGTCGTAAGCCCTGGTGCCGATATAAATCACGCCGTCGGACTGATTATTAAACCATTCCGTACCGGAAAGCGCACCCCAACCTATTTTCAGATCGTCGGAAAGATTTATATCCGCAAGGGCGGAACATCCCATGAACGAATATATGCCTACGGACTCTATAGAATCGGGAAGAACTACTTTTTTAACCGCGCTGCAATTTTCGAAGGCATTGTCACCGATAACGGCGACCGTTTCGGAAAATTCGATATTCGTAAGCCCCGTACAACCGCTGAAAGCATATTTCTCTATAGTCGTAACGCCGTAAGGTATTACAACGCTTTTCAGCGCGGTACAGTCGGCAAACACCCCGCTCGGGATGACTTTGACATTTGCGCCGATATTAAGAACCGTAAAATTAGTACAATTTGTAAACACCCCTTTCTTGGAAATACCCATGTCCGTTTTGCAATCTTCGGCATTCCAGTTGACCGTGGTAAGCGCGGTACAATTTGTAAACGCGTCTTTTTCGATATATCCGACGCCCACGGGGATGGTGATTTCTTTAAGCGCTTCGCAAAATCCGAACGCACTTCTGTCTATATAAGCAACCGTTTCGGGAAGCTCTACGGATTCTAATGCGCTGCATTGATAAAACGCCATATAAGATATACTCTGCAGTCCAGCGGGAAGAGTTACGCTTGTAAGATTTTCGCATTTATAGAACAAATAACCCGCAAGCACTCTTGTACCCGCTTTGACTTCCGCCGAAGTAACCGCAGGTATCTTTTCGCTCGATTTATATCTGTACGCAACGTCGCCGAGATAGGCTATTTCGTTATCGGGCTGAGCCTTATACCATGCCGTATCGTCAAACACCTGACAACCGACAGTAATAACGCTGTCCGGTATGACTATATTTTCAAGCAGGAAACAATTTCTGAACGCAAAAGACGGAATAGTCTTAACGGTGTTGCCGAAAGTAAGATCGGTAAGTTTGTTGTATTCATCGAAAAGCGTGCCGCCCGCGTTTATTGTACAGTTTTCGGCATTCCATACAAACGTCGAAAGATTGTTACAGTTTTTGAACACTTCATAGTTCATTTCGGTTACGCCCTTACCCAAAGTAACGCTCTCGAGATAATAGTTATACGAAAACGCTCCGCGACCGATATATTCCACACTGTCGGAAATAACAACGGTTTTAAGTCCGCCGCCGTCGGGATATGACCCGCGAACACAGCGATAGAAAGCGTAATCGCTTATTCTTTTTACACCGTAAGGTATAACTACATTTTCGAGTTTGACGCAATAATTGAAAGCATAATCGCCGATAGTTACCACGCTTGAAGGAATATCGACATTTACAAGATTCGCACAGTTCTTAAAACATTCGGAACTTATTTCGGTAATTCCGTAAGGTATTTTTATTTCGGTAAGATTTTTACAACCGTGGAACGCACCGCTGCCGATAGTTTTCAATCCGACGGGAAGGTCTATCGTAGTAAACCCGCAACCCGCAAATGCCTGACGGCCGATAGTTGTCACGCTGTCGGGAATGTTTATGGTCGTAAGCGCGGAACAATTGAAAAACGCCTGATTTTCGATAGAGATAATCGTATCGGGAAGGGTTACGCTCCTGATTTTCGTCTTGTCTTTGAACGAGCCTATCTGAATGACCGGTTCGCCCTGATAGGTTGACGGAATAACAACGTCGGTATCCGTGCAAGTATTGTAGTATACCACATATCCGCCGTTTATTTTTGTATAGCCGAGATTTCTTGATATCTCTGCGCCGCAACGACTGCATATACCCGTTTCTTCATTGAAGTCATGCCCGAGCGGGTCGGCGGCGACTTTTGTTCTCTCAAGTTCTTTTCCGCAGCCCGTGCAGTAATAAACTTCGTCGTAAGAACCGCCGACGGTACACGTCGATTCGACAACGTTTTCGTGCGTTGCTTTGCCTTTGGTGTGATTATCGGGATTCAATTCGATTTCGCCCCATTCGCAAGGTTCGCCGCAAATTCCGCACACTCTGTGTTTTTCGCCGACTACGCTGCAAGTAGGTTGTTTGGTTTCGATCCATTCGCCCGCGGGAACATGTACCCATGCGGCGTAAAGTCTTAAATTGCCGAACGAACCTTTCCTTATTTCGGTGATTTGGTTGTTGTGAGCGTAATCTGTATACCACCCCCCGAACTCGTGGTCGCTTTCCGCCGCGACAAGAGTGATAGTTTCGCTCTCTATTGTGTAATACAAGGGGTTCGTATCGGGATTGGTCGCGTCGGACTTACCTAATATGTATTCTATAGAATATCTGGTAGCCTGCCAGTTGGCTGCGTATTCGCGGTTGCCCGTACTGCCCTTTGCTATAACTACGTCGGCCTTATAATATCCGTCGGGAATATCCGTTCCCGTCCAGCCGGCAAACGCGTAATGATCGCGCGAAGGTTTGATAAGCGTAACTTCGTCTTCAACCGTATAGGTCGATCTGTTAACGCCAAACACCGTACCGCCGTTGTATTCATACGTTATGGAGTAAACTATAACTTCCCATGCCGCGTACAAATCTCTGGTTCCGTAAGAACCGCCTGAGATTTCGGTTACGATTTTACCCGTAAGCCCTTTATTGCCGTACCACCCCATAAAGGTGTAGCCCGCTTTAGTTGCGGGTTCGAGCGTAATCGTGCCGCTTTCGATAGTGTAAGAACCGGGGTTGGAAGGCGAGTTTTCGCCGCCGTCCGTAAAGTAATTTATCGAATAAACGATCGCGCTCCATTTTGCTGTAAGTTCGACGTTTCCGTGCGAACCGCTTTCAATCGAGTCCACTCTGCCCGACCTATCGTACCAACCGACAAAGTTATAACCGGTTTTTGCTGCAGGCTTCAATACAATAGTCTCGCTTTCAGCCGTATAATAAGACGGGTTTTCGTTTGAATTTTCACCGCCGCCGAGATCGTAAGTTATGCTGTAAGTAACGGCAGTCCACTTTGCGTAAAGAGTAATATTGCCGGTTACAGTACGTTTGCCGAACTCTGCGGGAGTGCCGAATGCGGAGTCTGTAAACCAACCGCCGAACTCGAAATAATCCTTTGTCGGGTCTTCAATGATTCCGATGCCGCCGTCGTAAGTGTAAGTTTCGGGAAGATTGCCGACCGTAACTCCGCCGTCGAGTTCATAGGTAATCGAATATACGGTCGCTTCCCATTTGGCGTAAAATTCTTTATCGCCCGTACTGCCCGCGGCAATGGAAGTAACAAGATTTTCGCGTTCGAGTTCTGCGTACCACCCAATAAACGTGTAACCCTTTCTTACAGCAGCTTTAAGTTCGACATTGTCTTCTATAGTGTACTTTGTCGGGTTTTTATCGTTAGTTACTTCGTCGGGAGAAAGCAGATAGTAAGTTATGTTATACTCTATTGCAACGTAGGTAACGTGAATTTCGGTGTCTTTATCTATAAGCGAAGATTCGTCAAAGCCGCCGAGCGCGTTATAGCCCGTTCTCTGTTCTACTTCGGGAAGGTTTTCGGTCGGTACAGGTCTGCCGTTTTCAACGACAATCGTGTAGTTTTTTGACGAGTCTTCGAAAATAAAGGTTACGTCGTGATAATTGCCGTCTTTTTCAATGGTAAGATCGGCGGATATGTTCGCGTTTTCTACAGGCGCGCCGTCAAACAAAACTGTCGCCGTGACGGTATGAACGCCCGCCGCTTTCTGATTGTTTCCGCTGTATTCAACGGTAAAAATTCCCGGCAGTCCGGCAACCGTAAGCGAATGTTCATTGCCGTCGTAAGAAAAAGTCTGCGGAATAAGCGTAACCGTGTACGTTTCTTCGGATAAAATCTTTTTGCATACGTCGCAAACGGTCGATTTTACAAGCGTAACGTTGCTCGATTGGCTCTCGTCGCCGCGTTTTGCCGTCCACTCGCCTTCAATCGCTTTATGGTCTTCCGTTCTCGGCAAAACCCGCGTGCTTATCACTGCGTGACAATCAACGCATTCTACATGAGATTTACCGGCGGTAAGGCAAGTAGGTTCTTCGTCGACTACAGTGTCGCCCGGAGTATGACCTTTTGCGGGCGTTTCGTTATCGCGCATCGCATCCCCGCACGAACAGATATGCTCGGTATATCCGCCTTCGGTGCAAGTCGGGTCGTAAACGACGGTATCGTATGTATAATCGTGAACATGCCCTGCGGGCTTACACGAAATACAAGAACCGCACGAACCGAACATTAACGCGCCGACAAGAACACCTGCCGCCGCAACGATAACGAGCATTAACTTCTTTTTTGAAAAGTTCTTCATTTTTTTGTTTCCTTATATATTACAGATACAAATTTGCCATTGTTGAGCATTATTGAATGTTTCCGCCGGGCAATCGAAAAACACTCCCCTGCGGAATTATAATTTTACTCTTCGGATTTTGCGTTGTCAATTTTTAGATATACGCTCCTTACGAAATTTACGTTAATTTATACCGCATATTATGCATTTGCGCGCTAAATGCGGATTATGTAAATTATTCAAAAAAATCATTTGAAAAGTATTGACATTCATATGAATGCGTGATATAATCATTGTGAAGTTAAGGAAGGACGGAATTTGAAGATGAACTATCCGGGAACAACAATAGAGTATGCGGGAAAAAGCGGGCGCGAATTTCTTGACGGCACGTTTTTAGCGACTTCGGGCTTGGTTATGCAGCAGATTACCGAAATAAGCGGACTTGCCGCGCCTGCAGTGCAGAACTGGGTTTCCCGCGGGTTTATAGCTCACCCCGTTAACAGAAAATACGATAAAAACGCGCTTGCCCGCATACTTATAATAAATACTCTGCGCGAAGCGTTGAGTCTCGACGACATTAAGCGGCTGCTGACTTTTGTAAACGGTTCGCCCGAAAGCAGACTTGACGACATTATTCCCGAAAGCGAACTTTATTCTTATATCTGCGACGCGGTGTTCGATAAAAAATTCGGAAGCGACACTATAGACCCGCTCGTAGAAAAATGTACGGCAAACTACAGCGAGAACATTCCCGGCTCGAAAGAACGGCTTGAAACGGCTTTGCGTATAATACTTGAAGTGTTTCTTGCCGAAAAAACGCTGACGGCGGCAACCGATTCCATAAAACAACTACCCGAAAGCAACGTTCTGGGCGAAAGGCTGTGAATAACGCCGTAAATTAAGTACTTTATAAATGTAAGAACAAGTAATTTTATATAAGGAGATAATACATATGGTTGCATTCTGGAACGGAATGAACGTTCTGCAAAAGGTCTATTTCTGCATAGGTCTTGCGGCGACGCTCGTGCTTATTTTACAGATTATAACAATGCTGTTCGGCGTGGGCGAAAACACGACCGATATCGATCTCGACGGCGACGGCGAACCCGACGTGAGTATAGACACAAGCGACGGTTTTACCCTCTTTTCGGTGCGCGGCGTGGTTGCGTTTTTTGCGATCGGCGGCTGGGTCGGCTATATTTTTGCAGATAAAAACACCGCTCTTGCGATTGTTCTTTCGGTCGTAACGGGTTTCCTTGCGCTTGTGGGAATGGCGTTTATAATGCGCGGCATTATGAAAATGCGCTCTGACGGCAATATCAATATAGCAAAAGCGATCGGTAAAACCGCCGACGTGTATCTGACGATTCCCGCCAAAGACGCGGGCGCGGGGAAGATAACAATGACGCTCGAAGAACGTTTTGTGGAACTGAGCGCAATACAAAACGGCGATACTCCGCTGCTTACAGGCACAAAAGTGAGAGTAATCTCTGTAAACGGCGACACGCTCGTAGTAGAAAAATCGGAATAAAAAACAGAATTAAAAATTTATTATTAAAAACTTATAAGGAGAAAAAATGAAAACTTACAACATTTTAGCAAGCAGTGCGGGAATACCCATACTCATCGTGGTTGCGGTACTCATTCTTTTTATGCTCGTGCTTTTAATCGCTACGAGAATCAAAAGATGCCCGTCGGACAAAATCATGGTCGTTTACGGTAAAGTAAGCAAAGCCAAAGACGGCACTCACCGCTCGGCAAAATGCGTGCACGGCGGTACGGAGTTCATAATTCCGCTCTTCCAGTCGTATGCATTTCTCGACCTTACGCCGATATCCATTTCGGTAGACCTTAAGAGCGCGCTTTC
This sequence comes from uncultured Clostridia bacterium, assembly GCA_934292955.1. The sequence continues at coordinate 21,997 of CAKQXZ010000008.1, read as the reverse complement.
ACGCCAGAACATTCGTATAGACGTTCCTTCGATATTCACGGTAGGTATATCCACCGAACAAGGCGTTATGCAGAACGCCGCGGAAAGACTGCTCGGTCTTAAACTGCAGCAGATTCAGGAACTTGCAAAAGACATTATCTTCGGTCAGCTCCGTCTTGTAATCGCAACGATGGACATAGAAGAAATCAACACCGACAGAGATAAATTCCTTGAAGCCGTTTCGCGCAACGTTGAAGGCGAACTGAAAAAAATCGGTCTGCGCCTTATAAACGTTAACGTAACCGATATCAGCGACGAATCGGGCTATATTGTCGCACTCGGTAAAGAAGCGGCTGCAAAAGCCATAAACGACGCTAAAATTTCGGTTGCCGAAGAAGACAGAAAAGGTGCTATCGGTGAAGCAAACGCACGCAAAGATCAGAGAATACACGTTGCCGACGCAGACTCGCAGGCAATCAAGGGCGAAAACAGCGCGAGAATAGAAATTGCGAACTCGCAGTCGTTACTCCGTGAAAAACAAGCCGAAGCAGAACAGAGAGCGGTAGCCGCCGAAAAGATAAACGCGGCAAAAGCGCTTGCCGAAGCGTACGAAGCGGAAATGCAGGCGGAAACGGTAAGAGCTTCGCGTGAAAAAGCGACTCAGGAAGCGGACGTAATCGTCAAAACCGAAGTAGAAAAGAAGATGATAGAACTTCAGGCGGAAGCCGAAGCCGAACGTATAAGACGTCAGGCAAAAGGTGAAGCGGACGCTTTGTATGCAAAGATGGAAGCGCAGGCACGCGGTGTTAAAGCCGTTTTGAGCGCGCAGGCGGAAGGTCTTTCGGAAATCGTTAAAGCAGCCGGCGGCAACCCCGACGACGCTACCAAACTTATGATTGCCGACAAGATAGAAAAACTCGTCGAAACTCAGGTCGAAGCGATCAAGAACATCAAGATCGACAAAGTTACCGTGTGGGACGGCGGCGAAGGCAAAGAAGGCAAAACCGCCACCGCAAACTTCCTTTCGGGAATGGCAAAATCGCTCCCCCCGATGAACGATCTGTTCTCTATGGCGGGACTTAATATGCCTGAATTCATAAGCCCGAAAGAAAAGGAAAGCCCCAAAACCGAAAGCGAAACGTCTTCGGAAAACAATAACTGATTAAAGCAGTAAAATTTACGGCAACGTAAAATTTTCGCCGCAAGCATTTACTTGCGGCGATTTTTTATGACGATAAATACATAACATTACTTAAAAAATCAAACACTCATGCCGTAAAAATCGATTTTTACGGCATGAGTGTTTATAATTCATATAACCAGCCCTGCTACTCTGCTTTTTCTTTTACGCGGACGCCGCCGCAAAGCAGTTCGGAATAAGAAAAACTTGTTTTTCCCCTGAACGTTTCTACGGGGCTTAACGGGCTTACCGTAAAGAGCGCGGGATAAACGCCGCTTAACGTTCCGATATAACTTATAGATTTATTTCTTCCAAGGTTTACTTTTACATAAAGGCGTTTGCCCTTTAACGAGTTTATATAACTTTTTGCGTCGTTAAGACTTGCGGACGTTTTAATCATACTCCGATTATTGCCGCTTTTATAAAAATTATACGCTTTTACCGCATAGAATCGACATTTACTTTTGTACTTGACTTTTTCCGTCGCATATGATAGAATGATATCGGGTAAACAGCATTATTTAGTTGCTCTGTTTATCCGGCAAAAAGTAACTTTTTTAGGGAGCTTTATGACTTTTTTAAGGGGAGTAATTTCTTCAGTGGCGGCAATGCTGCTTTTTGCTGCCGTAAGTTCGCTATTTTTGTCTTCTAAAATTCGAGGGGAAAAGAACATTTCATCCGAAGGCGTTATCAGAACACGTCCGCCGAAAGCACTTACCGGTATATATATCGCGATTTTAGTCTTTTTTGTTATCGGCACCTTAGTGCCTATCGTTTATTTATATGTCGGTAACGATAAAAACGTAAACGTTACGGCGCTCATTATAACGGCGGCGATTTCGCTGATATTATCGATTCTCTGTTTCTTCGGTTATGCTTTTGTCACGTTCAACTATGTGATTTCAGACGACGAAGGAATACATGTTTATCGCCTTTTCAGAAAAGAAAAATATTTCAGATACGAAGAGTTCGGATCCTTTAAGGATACAATCAATTTAGGGTTAAAAGGCGAACTTAAAGGCTTCGATAAAAACAACAAAAAAATATTCGCCATAGAAGGTCTGCATATAGGGGCTTCTATTGTTGCCGATCGCTTGCGCGCGCACGGAGTCAAAGAAAAACATTAAAACATTTTTACATCAAAAAACGAACGGAACTTTATTAAAATTCCGTTCGTTTTTTATTTTAGTTTTAAGTAATTTATTTACTTTTTCGTTTACCGAGATAGCCGAGCAGTACGAATACGGCTATAAGCAGAACGATCGCGCCGATTAAAACAAGATATTTCGCAAGATCGGTAACGCGGGTTCCGAAGAAATACATATCGCAGTCGATCCCTTTTTTAATACCTTCCACAACGGCGTCTATCCGCGCTTTGACTTCGGGATCGTCGGTCGGAAATTTTGTAACGAATTCGCGCAGATTGCCGCGCTGGCAATGGTCTTTTATAAGCGAAGTTCCGTATGTACCGGGCAGGAACGAAAGAAATTTCTGCAAGCCGTCGGGAAAAGAAGCCATGGGCATATACGCTCCGCACAGAAAACCGTAGCCCGCCGAAACGATTGTGCCGACTGCCGACGTCTGCCCCTGCGTGTTAAGAAAGAACGTAACCACCGACGACAGCGCGGTGCCGAATACGGTCAGCAGGAACACGTCGAGAAGAACGAGCAATACGTCGTTGAAAGATAAGAACCACCCGCCGTTTACGGCTATAAACGCAAAGCCGAAAAGAGTTGCGGCAAACGTTACTATAAGGGTTACGATAAGCGTTCCGAAATAGTAAGCAAGCGCAAGCGTAGAACCTTTTACCGGCGAAACCGTAAAATCACGACGAACGCCGTTATATTTATCCTGCACCATTATCATGTTGGAGCAGAACGACACGGTAACGCAACTGACCGACAACAGCGACGACAGCAGCTGCCCGTTTACCATGCCCGAAATCACGCCTTCGAAATCGCTTATATCGGTAATACCCGAATCTTTAAGCGAGTCCACAAAACTACCCTTAAACACGTTGCCTAAGAACGTGGCGTAAAGCACGAGCAGTATGATAGGCGTTATCATTGCAGAGAAAAACATTCCGAGATCGCCGAAAAACATTTTTATGTTACGCTTTACAAGAATAAAAAACGTACTCACATCAGTTACCCCCTACAAGTTTTTTACCCGTTACCGCAAGGAAAACGTCATCCATTTTGCCTTTCGTTATTTCGAAATCGGTAAACAACTGCGGGTTGGCAATCACAAGATCGCGCGCGGCGGCTGTGTTTTTTACTTCTATACGGAACCCGCCGTTAATCGCTTCGCATTTAAGATTGTTTTTCGCAATAAAACTATTGATCGTTTGTTCGTCTACTCCGTAAACGGTGATAAAATCGCCCGTATACGCGTTTTTAAGTTCGACCGGCGTGCCTTTGGCGGCAATGCGACCCGCATCGAGAATAACGACGTAATCGGCGTCTACCGCTTCTTCCATATAGTGCGTAGTCAGAAAAACGGTCATGCCTTCTTTTTTTCTTAAATCTTCTATAACAGACCACAACGTTTTTCTCGTCTGCGGATCCAAGCCCGTGGTCGGCTCGTCTAAAATGAGCAGTTCGGGGCGATTAAGCAGGGCTCTTGCGACGTCTATGCGCCTGCGCTGCCCGCCCGAGAGTTTGCCGACCTTTCTTTTCATAAGATCGCCGAAACCTAAAACTTCGGCAAGTTCGTTTATTCTGCTTTCGGCTTCGCTGCCTTTAAGACCGTAAAGACTTGCTCTCGAATGCAGATTTTCGGAAACGGTCAGAACTCCGTCAAGCACCGAACTTTGAAAAACTACGCCTATTTTATCGGAAATGCCGTCGAAACCTTTATCTATATTCTTTCCGCAGATAAAAACTTCGCCCGAATCCTTTTTAAGCGTACCCGACATTATCGAAATAGTTGTCGATTTGCCCGCGCCGTTTACCCCTAAAAAAGCGAACAGTTCGCCCTTTTTCACGCGGAACGACAGATCGTTTACCGCTTTTACTTCGCCGAACGTTTTTACAAGATTGTTTATGGTAACAATATCGCCCGTCGGCATTTTGTTTTCTTCGTTATGACTGTCGGTCATATATTACTTACTCCTTCTTGTCGTTATAATTACTTATTGTTATCGTCTGCGCCGTTATTGTTGTCTGCGCTCTTATTGAAATCGGGTCTTTCGCCGACATCGGCTGTTCCTGTTTCTGCAGGGAAAACGGAATATACCTTTTGCGGCACGTTTTTGATAACGTAAACCATTCCGTTGAAAATTTCGCCGAGTTTATCGGATACTTCGCGCAGAGAAAAATCGCACACGTTTTTGGACGTTATAACGCACAGACCGAACGTGTAAATCCACATCTGCCCGAAAAGGCGTTCGGCTTGCTCCCTTGTGGCGTTGTAATCGCGCATTATGAGTTCTATATCTTTCTCTGCTCCAAACGGCAAAGCGTTAACGGCATTCATAATATTTGAATGAATTCCGGTTTTACGCATCAACAACAATTCAAACAGTTTCGGATGTTCCGCCGAAAACTTGACCCATTGCAGCCCGCGCATTTTGTAAGTCGGCTCGTATTTTTCGGCAACAGCCATATATTCGTCGAAAATCTGCTTAGCTCTTGCGCATACCGCCCCACGCAGTTCTTCCATATCGGTAAACACCGTGAATATGGGGCATGACGAACTGCCGAGATATTTTCCGAGTTCGCGCGCAGTCAATGCGTCCGTACCCTTTTTTTCGATTAAAACTATGGACTTTTCGATTATTTCTTCTTTACTGAACTTTGGTTTCGGCGGCATAATCTTTCACTCCTTTTTATGTTCTAAAACATACGTTATAGTAAAGCATAAACGGATAATAGTCAAGTAAAAAACGGCGTTTTTATATTTTTATTTTGCGTCAGATAAATAAAACGGCGCGTCGGTCTGATTTGTTGACAATTTTTACCCCCTGTATTATAATGAATATCGGGCGGCTTACGGCGTTATGCGTTGACCGCCGAACAGGAGAAATATGAAAAACATAATACTAAAACTCGTTGCGGTCGTTCTTGCGGTAACGGCGACTCTCGGCATAGTTGCCTGCGATACGACAAGCGGCGATCAATCTTCACTCCCCGGCAATGACACGTCTTCGCAAGGAACACCCGATTCTTCGGGCGGGGTCTCGGACGAAAGCACAGAAAAAGACCTGATTTTCGTTTCCATAAACGACATTCACGGGTCGATAGAACAGGACGAAAACGGCAAAAACGGCTTATCGAACACGGCTGCTGTTATAGATAAAATGTCTGAAAACTACGGAAAAGTCGGCAAGGACGTGCGCGACGATATCATACTTTTCGGCAACGGAGATATGTTTCAGGGTACGGCGATATCCAACATGAGCCACGGTCGCGCGGTGATAGAAGCGATGAACGATATGCGCTTTGACGGAATGGGTATAGGCAATCACGAGTTCGACTGGGGACTTGACACTATTCTCGCTTATTTCGACGGCGACGAGAGCAACGGCGAAGCGAATTTCCCGCTTGTTACCGCAAACGTATATAAAAAGTCGGAAGAAAAATATATTTCGGATATTTATGACGACGATAACGTTATAAACAGCACGATAGTGGAAAAATCGGGCGTTAAAGTAGGACTTATAGGCGTTATCGGTCCGCTTGAAAACTCTATTTTATCCGCAAGAATCGCCGATTATTCTTTACGCAAAGAGTACGTTGTGGACAGAGTTAAAGAAGTCGCGCTTGACCTTAAAGCGGACGGCGCGGAAATTATTTCGCTTAACATTCATAACGGCGACGATTACAACGAAGAATTCGTCAATCTTAACGACAACGGCGATTATCTTATAGACGTAGTGTTCAACGGACATACTCATTCAACCTACGAACATGAAATTACGCGCGACGACGGAATAAACGTTCCTTGCGTTCAGGGCGGCTCGAACAACGATGCGTTTGCATACATAAAGTTGACCTATAGCACCGAAAACGGCACAATCGAGTACACTTCTTCGGGGTACAGAAAGATAACGAATAGCGACTACGCATACGACAGTACGGTAGAAAACACCATAAGAGAATATCGCACGAAACTCATAGATTCGCTGCCCGTCTTAGCAACTTCGGCAAAGACGGTAAGAAGCAGATCGGATTTATACGGTTACGTCGGAAACGTTATGCTTAACGCGTTTGAAGCGGACTACTCCTGCTCTAACACGGGCGGAATCCGCTCCACCGGCGACATTACGGCAAACAAAGATATCAAAGAAGACGCGCTTTATAAAATCGTTCCGTTCGACAACGCGATGTACGTTATAGAAATGCAAGGTAAAGGTTTGTATAAATATTACACAGAGCAAGGCGACCATAACTATTACGGCATAAAAGACGGCGCAAAGAGTTTTTACGACCTTAAAGACGACGAAAACTACTACACCGTTGCGATAATAGACTACGTTTACACGGGCAGTTATTTTACACCCTATCTGGATTACGTCAAGACTGCGGTAAAAACCGACGTTATGCTGCGCGATCTGCTTGTAGAAGACGTAAAATTATGCGGCTTGGCGGGCGATAAATGGGATTATAACTCCGCCCCGCATATCGGCAAAGTAAATTGGAATTAAAAGAATAATTATATAAAAACAACGCTGATTTTTCGGCGTTGTTTTTTTATATAAATGTATTGATAATCGACTTATAGATTGACTTTTTATAAAAAACAGACCGCGCCTTATATACGTCACGGTCTGTTTTTTGTTATGTTAAAATTCGTCTGCGGAAAATTCTTTATATTGTACGTTTACCAAAGTAAGACCTTTGGCGGCGAGAGTTTTGCCCGCAAGTTCGCGGTCTTTGCCGTCGATTATAATCTTTATATATTCGGGTGGGAATTTGCCTATGCCCGCGAAATATAAAGTGCCGGCAATTGTTCTTACCATATTATACAGAAAGCCGTTGCCGCAAACGGTTACGTCGATAAATCTGCCGCGCTTTTCCGCTTTGCACGAATATACACGCCTTACAGTATCGGTAACGTCGCTGTTGGCGGCAAGAAAGCACCTGAAATCATGCTCGCCGACGATATATTTCGCACCTTCTTTCATTTTTTCGGAATCGACTTTATAAACCTGCAACGCGCGGTCGTCGTACATAGGCAAAGTACAGTCGCTTACATAAAACGAATATCTGTAAGTCTTGCGCTTTGCCGAATACCTTGCGTGAAACCCTTTGGGAGCCGAAAAACTTTTTATAACTTTTACGTCGGGCGGAAGAATAATGTTAAGCGCGAAACTGTAACGGTCGGCGGGAATGCCCGAAAAGTCTGTATCGAAATGCGCGACCTGACACAAAGCATGCACGCCGCTGTCCGTTCTGCCGCTGCCGATAACGCTGCTCTTTTTGCCCGTAAGCGAAAAAATCGCGTCTTCTACGACCTGCTGAACGGTGCGCAGCCCCGGCTGAATCTGCCAGCCGCAAAAATCTTTTCCGTGATATTGTAAGACAAGAACAACTCTCATACAATTGCTCCGAACCGATTGTTAAGAATAATTACGACGGCAAGCATTGCGCCGTAGAACACAACGGCGATAGGATCGCGGAAAGTGGGTTTAAGTTTTTTGTAGCGCGTTCTGTTTTTACTGCCGTTATAGCAACGAGCGTCCATTGCGTCACCCAACTCTTCGGCGCGGCGGAATGAACCGACAAGCAGCGGAATAAGCACGGGAATCATAGCTTTTACTTTAGAGAACGGTCCGCCCGTATCGAAATTTGCGCCGCGCGCTTTCTGCGCGTTCATAACCCTTTCGGTTTCTTCGGCGATTGTCGGAATGAACCGCAACGCGATACTCATTATAAGCGCGAGTTCATGCACGGGAAAGCGCACGAGTTTTAACGGATATAAAAGGCTTTCTATGCCGTCGGTAAGTTCTACCGGGGTGGTCGTAAGCGTTAAAATCGAACTGCCGAACACCAAAAAGATAAGCCTTAGCGCCATAAACGCCGAAAAATACAAAGCTTTATCGGTAATTTTAAGCGACCACAATGTAATTACGACGTTGCCGTCGCCGCCGAAAAACAGCAAGTTCAGTATTACCGTAAACAGAATAAGGAAGAATATCGATTTCAGACTTCTTAAAACTTTAATTACCGGCACACGCGAAAAGATCACCGCGGCAAGAATGAATACGCCCACGGCGACAAATCCGTAAAAGTTCTTAACTAAAAATACGACTACGAGATATGCAATTAGTATGAGCAGTTTTACGCGCGCGTCCATAGAATGCACGAACGATTTCGTTTTGTAATACTGCCCGAAAGATATTCCTTTAAGCATGTAAAAGTTAATAAAAATAAATAAAAAGTCGGTCTATAAGTCGATTATCGACTGTTTCAGTTTGATATTCGCTATTGTTTCAAGTGAATTACCTGTTCTTGAATTTGTCAGTTATTTCGTCGATTAAATCCTGCGTTTTAAGTTTGCAGTCGAGTTTGCACCCTACCTTTTCAAGCGCGTTTTTAACCTTTGCCACAAGCGGCAGTTCAAGCCTTAAATGGAGCGAAAAATCAGAAAAAACTTCTTCGGGCGTACCCGAGTTTTTGATTTTTCCGTCTTCGAAAACGGCGATACGCGAACAGTTTTCGCACACTTCGTTCATGTCATGCGATACGATTACGATAGTTCTTGTAGGCGACGAAATAGAATGCAGCAGGTTCATGAGCGTAGTTTTGCCGACGGGATCGAGCCCCGCGACAGGCTCGTCGAGTACGAGTATATCGGGCTCGGTCGCAAGCACGCCGGCTATTGCGACGCGGCGTTTCTGCCCGCCTGAAAGATCGAAAGGCGATCTGTCTTTAACTTCGTCATAGTCAAGACCTACGGCGGTTAACGCAAGGCGCACGCGCCCGGCAACTTCTTCTTTACCTAAGTTCGGAAAAAAGTTGTTAACGCCGAAAGCCACGTCGTTAAACACGGTATCTGCAAAAAGTTGATATTCGGGGTACTGAAAAACCATACCCACACGACTTCTCAGCGTTTTAAGCTGTTTTTTATAGCCTTTTTGTTTCGGTCTTAAATCAAAATCGCCGATAAACAGTTTACCTTCCTGCACGGGGATAAGCGCGTTAAGGTGCTGAATAAAGGTGGATTTGCCGCTGCCCGTCTGCCCGATTATGCCGAAAAACTCGCCTTCTTCGATTGTAAGATTAAGATTTTCGAGCGCGTAAGTTTTATGTTTTGACTTGGGATCGTAAGAAAAACTCAACCCTTCCGATAATATTCGCATAATCTTTTCTCCAGTTCTTCTTCGGTCAGCACAACGTCGCCGCCCACAACTCCGCGTTCTTTCAGCCTGTTAAAAATATAGGTCGCGTTGGGCAGACAAAGCCCGCACTTTATAAGATCGTCTTCTCTTGAAAAAACTTCTCTCGGTGTTCCCGAAAAAACCGCCCTGCCGCTATCGAATACGATTACTCTGTCGGCGTCGGTCGCTTCGTCCATATAGTGCGTGACTATAAGTATGGTCATGCCCTTTTCTTTGTTGAGTTTTTTTATTACGTCCATAACTTCTTTGCGCCCCAACGGGTCGAGCATAGAAGTCGCTTCGTCGAAAATAAGAATTTCGGGATTCATGGCAAGCACGCCGGCTATCGCCACGCGCTGTTTCTGCCCGCCCGAAAGTTCGCTCGACGCCCTGTCGCGGAAAGCGGAAATGCCGGCCGAGTCGAGCGCAAAATCTATTCTTCTGCCTATCTCGCCGCGTTCGACGCCCAAGTTTTCGGGTCCGAACGCTACGTCGTCTTCGACAATGGTGGCAACCATCTGATTATCGGGGTTCTGAAAGACCATACCGACCTTACTGCGCACCGAAAAAATATCGTCGGTTTTTGCGGTATCGATTCCGTCTACCGTTACCTGCCCCGAATCGGGCGTGAGCAGTCCGTTTATAAGTTTGGCAACCGTGCTTTTTCCGCTGCCGTTTCTTCCGACAACGGCAACAAACTCCCCCTTTTCAATCTCAAGGGAGAGTCCGTCCACGACTTTCACTTTTTCGTCGTATGAAAAACTCACGTTATCGAATTTTATTGCCTGCATAAGTTAAATTCCTTAAATTAAGTCGTCTGAATTGTTTTAGTCTGCGCGGAGTGCTTTAACCGGGTCGCGTTTGGCAGCCATAAGCGCGGGTATCAACCCCGCAACAAGCGTTATGACCACGCTAACCATAATAAGTATAAGCGCGGACAACGGCGACAGCACCGCAAGCGAAGAAATGCCCGTGTAGTTAAGCAGTATTGCGTTGAGCGGAATTTGCAGTATCGCCGCGATAAGTACGCCAGTTACGCCCGATATAAGACCTATTATAATCGTTTCGGCATTGAATACCGACGAAACGTCTTTTTTGCTTGCCCCTATCGAGCGCAAAATTCCTATCTCCCGCGTGCGTTCTATTACCGAAACGTAAGTGATGACCGCTATCATAATCGCCGCAACCAGCAGCGAAATTGCCGTAAGCGACAGTAAGATACCCGTAATCGCGTCGATAAACGTTTTTAACACGTCTATAACGGTGCCCGCAAGGTCGGTTACGAGAATGCTCTCGGTTACTTCGGGCTTGTCGTTCCATTCGGCAAGGTACTGTTTGAGTTTGAGTTTACTCTGAAAATCTTTTGCGTAAAACTCTATTTTTGTGGGAAGTTCGGCATAACCGAGCGTTTTCATTTGCGAAATAACGCCCGCTTCGTTGGTAATATACGCGTCCTTTTTGGTAGGATCCGCCGTAACTTTGCGGCAGCCCGTCGAATCGTCGCCGTCGTTTAATTTGGCGTTTTCTTTCTGCTGAGCGATAACTACCGTCGAGCGTTCGTTCTGCTCGTTTATATATTCTGTAAGTTCGGACGTGTAACCGATAGGATAAAGCCCCATGCAGCCCGTGGTCGTCTGTTCGTTAAGGCGTAAAATCCCCACGATCTTAAGTTCGAGCGTATTGCCTTCGCCCGTTTTACCGTTGTAGCACGCAGGCAAAGAAGTCAAACCCATGCCTTTAAGCGCATTTACTATTACGTTTGCCACCGATTCGCCGTAATTATCGTACTTGCCGCTGCCGGGGTATGTTTCGTCGCCGCGAACTGTATCGTAAAAAGATTTTTCTTGTTTTTTGTAATAATCGGTGTCGAGCGAAACTTCTTCGGATCCGTACAATCCGTTATTTAATGCGAGAGTGAACACGCCGAAAATACTTTCTTGCCACTTGCCGTTTTCGTCGTACTTGCCTAAAAAATCTTCGTAATCGTAAGAATCGACTAAGAATTTTCCGTTCTCGTCCTTTCGCGTCGCGTTGACGTCCATAAGAAAGGCGGTCAGCATTGCGTCGGTGATACGGTTGTTTTTATCGAGAACAAGCACGAGTTCGTCCTTTTTTGTCGGATACTTTCCAGCAACGAGATCGTACTGCTTTCTTACAAATTCTTCGTCGCCGACAAGTTGTTTGAAATAGTCGGAAACCTGAACTTTTACGTTATTGACTATAACGTCTTTGGGCTGCGAAACGCCGGTATCGATAGCAACCGTCTTTTTATACACATTCATGCCCGTGCCGTAGTAGTAGCCGAGATCGCGCAGATATTCCTTTGGCGCGTTCTCTACATATTCGACGTACTCTTTGGTGATTTTGTTGCGTATGGTAGCTTCTCTCAACCTTGTCATGAGATGGCTTACGAAAATTTTGTCTTTTTTATCCGGATTGGATTTGTAATTGTCGCTGTCGGTTATAATCGAAATATATTCGGTATAGTCGCTCGTCGTACTGGTCGTAACCGTCATCGGATAAGAAGACAACGTGTCGTACTGCACTTTATCCAAAAAAGTATTAAGCCCGTTAAACAGCGCAAGCACGAGCGCAAGCCCAACGATTCCGATGGACGCGGCAACCGCCGTAAGACTCGTACGCGCTTTTTTCGTCATAAGGTTTCTGAAACTCAGCGACAGGGCAACGCCGAAATTCATCGAAGTTTTTTTGTTTTTATTATCGAATTTGTTTTCGCCCGATTTTGACATTACAGGCTTTTCTTTTTTGTTTGTTTTCTGATTGTTTTTGTTGCGTTTTGTGCCGATATCGGACTTATAGCCCGACTTTTCGTTATTTTCGGGGGTAAACGGATTACTGTCGGAAACGATTTTTCCGTCGTAAAGTTTAATAATTCTCGTGGAGTAAGACATTGCAAGCGAATCGTTATGCGTGACCATAATTACAAGTCTGTCGCGCGCGATGTCTTTAAGCAAATCCATAACCTGAACGCTGTTCTTGCTGTCAAGCGCGCCCGTCGGTTCGTCGGCAAGAATGACCTGCGGATCGTTGACTATTGCCCTTGCGATTGCGACACGCTGCATTTCGCCGCCCGATAGTTCGGACGGTTTTTTACGTAAGTGATTTGCAAGCCCTACGCGGTCGAGCGCAGCCATAGCCTTTCTTTTTCTCGTCATACTGTCTGCGCCCGATAAGGTCAGCGCAAGTTCCACGTTCTGCAGAACCGACAGATGCATGATTAGATTGTAACTTTGAAAAACGAAACCTATTCTGTTGTTGCGGTAACTATCCCATTCCCTGTCGCCGAAAGACGAAGTGGGTTTTCCGTCGACCGAGAGTTCGCCCGAAGTATACGAATCCAGCCCGCCGATAATGTTGAGTAACGTGGTTTTGCCGCATCCCGACGGACCGAGAATACTCACGAATTCGCTTTCGCGGAAAGACACAGAAACGCCGTTCAGCGCGTTCACCATGGTCGATTCTTTTGTCTGATAAACTTTGGTTATCGATTTTAATTCTATCATTTTTTCTCCCGTTCAACAGAACTTCGCATACACTTTCTTTTCGAGTTTAAGCACGAGCTCGAGATACAGCGCGCCCAACTGATCGGTAAGCGGCGAATCGAGAAGATTTCTGCTTGCTAAAACCTGACTTTCGTTAAGCACTATATCGGCGTAACGATAATACAGTTCTTCGCGTTCGCTAAGCATTTTTTCTATATTCTGCTCGAGCGTGTTTTCGTTATCGAGCATAGGGCGTTCGTCGGTAGCGCATTCGAGCCGTTTGCAAAGCGTGTCCGCGTCGCAGTTAAGATAGACCACCAGCCCGCTTTTTTTAAGCGCGTTCATGCCTTCTTCGCTTAGTACCGTGCCGCCGCCCGTCGCTATTATTACATTTGAAAGGCTTGCCGCCGTCAGCGCTTCGTTAAGTTCAAGTTCGCGGAAAAACTTTTCTCCGCCGGCGGCGAAAATAGCGGGTATGCTACCGCCGTATTTTCTGCAAATCTCGCCGTCCAAGTCGATTATCGGCATATTCAGCAGTTCGGAACAATACTTGCCGAACGTACTTTTTCCGCTTCCACTCATTCCCGTTAACACTATATTCATAATTGTTTTGCCGCCCCGATTCAGACCCGCGCGACCGCACCGTTATTTTAATTATAACCGCCGTTTTGTTACAATACGGTTAATATGAGAGATTGTTCGCTTTGTTTTTATGTCGATAATTTAATATCCGCCGATTAAAGATCCGAACCGATAAGAAAACTGTCTATCGCAAGCAGATATCCTTTTATGCCGAACCCTACGACGGTACCCGCGCAAACGTCTGCAATCACGCTTTTTTGGCGGAACTCTTCGCGCGCGAAAAGGTTTGAAATATGCACTTCCACAACGGGTGTTTTAACCGATGCGATAGCGTCGCGGATAGCAATGCTGTAATGCGTATATGCGCCCGCGTTGAGAACTATTCCGTCCAAATCGCACTCCTGAATTTTTGTGCAGATTTCGCCTTCGATATTGCTTTGAAAAAACTCGACTTCGACGTTTTTGTTCTTGCAGAACTCCGCAATTTTTTTATTTATTTGCTCAAGCGAATCAGCCCCGTAAATATCGGGTTCGCGCTTGCCCAACATATTGAGATTGACTCCGTTTATAACAGTGATTTTCATTTTTTACCTTCCCGTGCGACCGCAGCAACCGTCGCGCGTTTTTGCATTTTACTTTTGCCGCCGTTTAATTATTTTTGTCGTAATTTTTATACAGCCGCGCGAACTCGTTGAAGTTTGGCGTTTTTTCGCTTACGAGCGCGTCGGCAAGATAACTCTGCGCAAACAGCATTTCTTTGCCGTCTGTGTTGTTTATTCCCGAACTTTTTGCCGTTACCAAAAGACAAGTTTCGTTTCCGTAGTTTATGTCGGCAATAAATTTTGCTTGTTCTATAATTTGTTTGTCGATCGGCAGATCGTCTTTTAACGACGTGGCGTTTATTACAATATCGCACCGCTCGCCCGCATACTCTTTCGGAATGCCGTAGTCTGAGAAATTGCCGCACTTATCGATTGAACTGCCGCCCAAGCCGCCAGATTCAGACGCTTCCGAAACAATATTTTTATAGTATTTTATATAATCGATTAATTTTTCTTTCGTGCGGTTTGAAATGAAGACTGTTGCGCCCGCTTTTAACATAGCGACCGTAATACTTCTGCCCGCACCGCCCGCGCCGCAGATAAGCACTTTTTTATTTTTTACGTTTACGTTATGAAGAAGTAACGAATATATCAGCCCGTCGCCGTCGAAAGTATAACCGACTCCATCGAATATAAAGTTAACGGACTTTGCGAGTTTTGCGTCAAAAGACAAATTTTTCGCTTTTGTAAAAGCAAGTTCTTTATGCGGAATTGTTACGTTAATCGACCTATAAGCCGATTTTTCCAATATTTCCGCCGCCTTTTTATCGTCTGCGGAAAGCAGTTCGTACGAGTAGTTTTTGATTGCTTTGAGATTTTCTATAAAATAATTATGCGTTCTGCCCGAAAGCGAGCGGCTAACGTCTTTACCGATAAGACATGCGCGGAACGCATTAAAATTTTTGAAAAAACGCGGAAAAGATTTGTTTACACCGTTATCGTCGATAAGTTTTCCGCCGGCGCCGCAAGTCATTGCGACAAAAGCGGTCATCACCATGCGGTGGTCGTCGCTTGTAAACGTGAACAGTTCGGGAGTTACGCCGCCCTTAACAATAAGGTCGTCTCCGCTACGGCTTGCACCGCCGCCGAACGCTTTGATAAGATTTATAGTCGACGTAAAACGATCGCTTTCTTTAACCTTGAGTTCGGATGCATTTTTTATTCTTGCGCCCTTAAAAAATGCCCCTATAAGCCCGATAACGGGCAATTCGTCTATCATAGACGGTATTTCCTGTTCGGATATTTCTATAAAAGACAGGTCGCTTTTTTTGGCAATAACGTCGGCGCAAAGTTCGCCCGAAACATATCTTTCGTTAACGAATTCGATATTCGCGCCGCATTCTTTAAGTTTATATAAATACCCCGCACGCCTTTTGGATATAAGAATGTCGTTTACTTTTACCCGTCCTTTGATAAGTCCGATTGCAAGATAATATGCGGCGGCAGACGGATCGCGCGGCATTTCTAAGGTCGCGGCGGAAAGCGCGCCCGGCTCTACGATAATAACGTCCGATACGAACACGTTCACGCCGAATAACGGCAAAAGTTTTTCGGTATGGTCACGCGTGTGATTCTTTTCTTCAATGACGGTTTTTGCATTCCCCGTAACGCCGCATAAAATTACCGCGCTTTTTATCTGCGCGCTGTCAACAGGCATTTTATAAAAGAAATCGTTTATTTTTGCGGGCGCAATATATATGGGAAGTTTGCCGTCCGTTGCCGTAATGTTTGCGCCGCGAGCGGTTAAAGGCGTTAATAATCGATCTATAGGTCGATTTTTCAGTTGTTCGTCGCCCGTTAAAACGGCATTGACTTCAGCCCCCGCAAGTAACCCGCAAAGCAACCGTAACACCGTTCCGCTACGCTTGCAATCAAAAATTTTGTTGTCAGATATTTTTTCCGCGCCGTCGATATAAAGCGTATCGTTAATAAGCCCGACTTTCGCGCCCAGCGTTTTTGCGCACTCTATCGCGGCAAACGTATCTTCACACATCAACGGATTATGTATTACCGATCTGCCCGAAGAAAAGGCCGCAAACAACACCGCGCGGATGGTCACAGATTTATCCGCACACACTTCGAAGGTCGCGTCTATATTGTCGATTTGCTCAATAATTCTCTCTTCCATAATTCGGTAACAAACTTTTATTACGGCGCAAAATTTTATAACGCCCCGCCCGGTAAATCACGTTCGTTTTCAAATGCCGCAAACGTTAGCGGCAGATTTTATAACTCAGAATATCTTTCGGCAATGTTTTTCAAACTGTCGCCGCCGAGATCGTTTATAATGCAGTTGCATAAAGTCAACGCAATTCGCGCTTTAAGTATGGGGCAAAGTGCAAATACCGCGGTTATATCCGCGCGCTCTTTTGCGGAAATGCAGGCGTTGCCGAACACATCGACAGACGGCACGCCGTTTTTCGTTGTCGGAATAGGTTTTATCCCAACGGTAACAACAACTTCAGCCCCGTTAGTCATTCCGCCGTCTATTCCGCCGCTGTTGCTCGTTTCGACTTTTACTGTAGATTTATCGCTTACAAGTTTGTCTGCATATTCGCTTCCGTAAAGCCCTTTATCAAACGGCGAAACGCCGAAATAAACGCCTTTTACCGCCTGAACGGACATTAAATCTGCGGCTATAGCACCGTTAATGCGGTTTTCGCACTTATAATTGCCAAGCCCCGCTTTAATGCCTTTTACCCTGAGTTCGACTACTCCGCCGACGGTATCGCCAAGTTCGCGCACTCTGTCGGTTTCGGTTCTGAACTTATCCGAAAACTCTTCCGACGGCGAAAAGAAAGGACTTTTGCAATCTTTTACCGCATTGAAAGAATACTCGCCGTTGTCCGCGCAATCTCCCACAGAACGGACAAACGCAGCGACCGAAACGCCGAGATTTTCAAGCATAGAAAGCGCAACTTCGCCCGCAACCACGTCAAGACAAGTGTTCCTTGCAGACGAACCTTCGGCAATATTGCGCGCGTCTTTCAAGCCGTATTTTACTACGCCAGGGAGATCGGCATGCCCCGGTCTTAGTTCGGTAAGCGGCGGCAATCCGCATTCGCCGGATTTACTTTTATACGACGAGCATTCAGTTTTTGCATTTTTGCAACCGGAACAGTTTTCGGCATTTAACGCAACGCAATCGGTTTCAGATGTGGTACGAACGTTGTTTTTTATTACAAACGCAACGTTATTGCCTATGGTAACTCCGCCAGAAACGCCCGTAATAAGGGCAATTTCGTCAAGTTCGGCTTTTTGCCGCGCGCTTCTGCCGTAAGCAAGATTGCGTTCTTTAAGCGCGTTATTTATTCTGTTTTCGTCTACGGATATTCCCGCGGGAATGCCGATAAGCATTCCGACCATTGCCGCGCCGTGGGATTCGCCCGCTTTGAATAATTGCATAATTCACCGCCGATAGTCAATACAATAATAGCCGATCGGTATAACGCCGACCGATAAATCAGATAATTTTTTTCTTTTTAAGCAGCGCCTTGATTTCGGGCATTTTTGCCTTTGCGAGTTCGTAGCCTGTTTCGTACATTTCCTGAAGTTTTGCTTTGGATATGGTTGCCGACGAATAGTTTTTAAGATCGGGTTCTAAAAGATAGTCCGAAAATTTGCGCCCTGCGGTAAATCTGTCGCAAAACTTTACGCCGTGACCGGGGTACTTTTCGTCGAGCGTGGTTTTCATTTTTACGTTCGTGGGGTAGTCTGCGGAAAGGTTTACGCCAATAACGAAATCGGCACCCATATCTTTTACTACGTCAGACGGAACCGAGTTAACGCACGCCCCGTCTACAAGCATTCTTCCGTCGACCTCTACCGGTTTAAGCATTGGCGGCACGGCAGACGACGCACGCATCGCTTTAGACACTTTGCCCGATTTTATAACCGCCTGCTCGCCCGTTTTCAAGTCGGCCGCGATTGCGGCATACGGCAAAGAAAGGTCTTCGAAGGTCGAACCGCCGACAACGTCGTCGAAAACGCCTTCGACCGTTTTGCCCGCAAGCGTGTATTTTACCAGATTTGTTAACGCAAACAAGTTGATTTCGTTAAGGTAGCCGACCATAGAAGCCGACGAATACCCCGCGGCATACATCGCGCCCACGACCGAGCCGATGCTCGTCCCCGCGACGAAATCGAAAGATATATTTTCTTCGTCGAAAGCGCGCAGAATACCGATAAGAGCCATACCCTTAGAGCCGCCGCTTCCGAGCGCGATTCCGAGCGTTTTTTTCTTTTTTTTGAAAAGTTTTTTGAATATATTCATAAATCCAAAGCAAACAAGAAGCAATCAAACAGCCTTGAAACGGCTATTTTTATGCATTTTCAGCCGCAAAAACGACCGTTACGCATACTAACCCGATTGTAAATATTATTAGTATGAGTATTATATTACATGATTTTGCCGTAATTGTCAACAATTATGGGCGCAACTTAAAACATATGCAACCCATAAAAAAATCCGCTGCAAAAAGCGGATTTTTAATGTGACTTATGTGAAATATAGCGCTATAGGTCGATTATCGCATATTTTGCGACTTAATAGTTTTCCGCTTTCACTTCGAAATAAGACTGCGGATGCGCGCAAACTGGGCAGACTTCGGGGGCTTTTTCGCCGATAACGATATGACCGCAATTACGGCATTCCCAAATAACTATACTGCCTTTAGCAAACACTTTTTGATCGTTTATGTTTTTGAGCAACGCGCGATAACGTTCTTCGTGCTGTTTTTCTATCGCGGCGACAAGACGGAATTTTACGGCAAGGTCAAAAAAGCCTTCTTCTTCGGCTGTCTTTGCAAAGCATTCGTACATATCCGTCCATTCGTAATTTTCGCCTTCGGCTGCCGCGGCAAGATTTTCTGCGGTATCGCCGATTCCGTTCAGTTCCTTAAACCACATTTTTGCATGCTCTTTTTCGTTATCGGCAGTCTTCAGAAATAATTCAGAAATCTGCTCGTAACCGTCCTTTTTCGCCTTAGACGCAAAATATGTGTATTTGTTTCTTGCCTGAGATTCACCGGCAAACGCTTCCATCAGATTCTTTTCGGTCTGCGTGCCTTTGTACTTATTCGCCATAATACGCTCCTTTATATCAATTTTTAATAATTTAGACTGACTACCTTAAGATTACACCATACTCAAACGATAAGCGCGGCTATCGTAAAGATACAAGTGTTTGACTACCATTTAAGATTACACCATACTCAAACGAGTCTGCATACTCATTTTTTATTAAATACGTTTGACTACCATTTAAGATTACACCATACTCAAACTACAGAACAACAACAGGTGACTATCAATATGTTTGACTACCATTTAAGATTACACCATACTCAAACTCTTGCCCGCCGAATTCATAGTATGCTAATGTTTGACTACCATTTAAGATTACACCATACTCAAACTTAAACAGACGAACAGACAGGCTTCGTCTCGTTTGACTACCATTTAAGATTACACCATACTCAAACCCTTCCCGCGATGATATCTTATGTAAAGAAGTTTGACTACCATTTAAGATTACACCATACTCAAACGTCAAATTTGAGCATTTTTGCGCACCACACGCAATTCTTAAACGGTAAAGATGCATCTTACGCTATAAATATAACACTTTCTGCGCTAATTTACAAGTATTTCGCACAAATCGTTATCTATAATCATCATTTTTTTATCAGTATCAAACGACGGTTGACGTTTTTCTATCATAAGGACGTTAACAGACGAATAAGCAACGTGCTTAGCAAAACTTTCGAACTCTTCCGCATTAAAAAATTCGCATAAGCCGACAAAAACTATAAGTTTAATATCGGTAAACTCGCAAACCGCGTCGATATAATTTGCCGTTTTTTCAAGAATGCCGTCATATTCGGATTTTGGCAAAACTTTAACCGCTTTAAGCAGTTCGGTAACGGCAAATTCTTCGTTATATTCTATAGGATAACCGCATTCGAAATTGAGTTTTTCTAATAAATCGATAAGTTTGCAGCGTATATTCCACTGCTCAGAAACAAATTTTTCGTCTGAAATTTTTTGCAGTTTGGCAAGCAATCCGTTTACTATTTTTTTATCGTCGACGGAAAGATTGAAAAAATCGAATATAATATGCCCGCTTTTTTTGAAAGATATTTCTTTATCTCCGTCAAAAATAATAAAACGCCCGTCTTCGCCCTGCTGTTGCATAAACAAATCGTTGCAATATTCAAAAAGTTTACCCGCGTTTTCAACCACCAACATTGCATAGTTCTCTTTGAAAAACAACGGAGCGGAAAAATCGAAATGACTTAAATTCATAATACACTCAGCCACCTAAACGATAATAAGCCGCTTATCGCTTGTTTCAAAAGTTCCGTCCGCTTCGCCGACAAGAAATTCCATCCGCTCGAACTGCCGCTCGGTTACGGTAAGAATCTGAACCAAACCTTTGTTTATTTTGTGTTTTCGTAAGTTTGAAATAGCCGCGTCGCAAGCGGTATTGTTAAGCACGATTTTACTGTAAACCGACTCTTGCATCATAACATATCCGCTTTTGATAAGGAATTTGCGGAATGCGCGATAGTCAGCCCGTTCTTTTGACGTTTCTACCGGCAGATCGAAAAATACAACAATTCTCATAAATCTATAACTCATAATTTTTTATAAGACTTACGTCGCATTGATTAAGCGCGTCGAAAACGCTTTTTACATATTCGGAAACGGCGTCGTTAACCGTTCTCTCCTTACCGGCGATTTTAACTTTTATGTTAAAAACGTTCTGCATAATGCGTTTATGTTCGTGGCAAAACTCAGTGCCGTGCAATTCGTAAACCATTCTGTCTATAATCGGGCGGAACGGCTCCATTAAATCGCTTGATAAATTGAAATAATTGAACTCGTTGCGGTGAAATAAACCAAGTCGCGTATCGTAACCGCATAGAACTATTTCACGATTAAACGCGGAAAGCAGTAAAGCGTATCCGTAATTGAGCGCAGAGTTTATGAAGCAATTATCCGACCTTGAAAACTCCTGCCCGAAAACGTCGTTAAAATACACCTTTGCGGCATGCCCTTCTCTGTTTGAAATATCGCCCGATTGAACTTGAGAAATATACTCGAAAAGCATTTCCGCACGGGAAGAGCCCGCAAGCAACATAAGCGACGCTTGTTGTAAAATTTTATATTTTACTATCTGCGCCCAGACTTCGCTTTTAATATCGTCCGTCCAGACAAGTTGATTTTTTATTTTACCGCTGCAATCGTGGCAACCGTAAAAGGGCAAAATCTGCGACGACGGATTATGTTTTTCGTCACAAAAAACAATGTTTATTTTGTTTTTTACAAGTTCGGAAACAAGCACGGCGGTAAGCGCGACCGCCGGCGTTTCTATTATTAAGGAAGATATCTCGGACAAATGAATTTTTTTGGTCTTTTCGCCGCGGCAAATCATATACCCGAGTTTATATTCTAACTTGCAACGCGACGAAACGACCACCGTTCGCCAACTCATGCCTTGTAATAATCCGTAAGATTTACGGTGTTTCTGTAATACCCTGTGGGCGATTGAGTTATAAGCAACACTTTTTCGTCGGGCGATAAAAATTTATTACGCAAAAGAACTCCAGCCTGTCCTACACCGCCTATTTTCTTCAAATCAGATAATGTAGCATTACATTGCATTAACTTCATGATTTCAAACAGTACTTTACATTGTTCTTCCAGCGAAAGATTTATAAATATTTGTTCTTGCTCGATAAGCAACTTTGCCTGACCGCCCACCGAAAGTAAAGAATACGGTTTTTGCGAAAGTTTATCAATAAAGATATGGTAAACCTGTAAA
>CAKQXZ010000007.1 GCA_934292955.1 uncultured Clostridia bacterium | reverse complement strand
GTTATATCTTGT
Organism: uncultured Clostridia bacterium; assembly: GCA_934292955.1. Next base: position 52,575 of record CAKQXZ010000007.1, on the reverse strand, counting down.
GGACGCCGAAGTCGATTCGGACGGCGCGCTCGTTCTGCCCGAAACGATAGAAGGCAGAAATTACAGTCTTTATAAATACGCTTTTTCACAAAGAACCGACATTAAAAAGTTGGTTTGCAAGGGTAGTATGGTGCTTTCGGAATATGCGTTTTTCGAATGTTCCGAACTTGAAAGCGTTACCGTTCTTCCGGATAATCACGCCGCTTTTGACAATACCGCCTTTTCGGGCTGTTGCTTTATAAAAGAACTTACCGTAGATACCGTTAATTTGGAATCGTTCTGGCAGTCGACGGCAACTGTAACTAAACTCGGGCTTAGCGGCGGCAGTTTAGGCGGAAGAAATGCAATAACCGATCAATACAAATCGCTTAAATGGCTCGAACTTGACGGCGTTACCGTTGAAAACGGCGGCGTTGCATACAATAACAAGTTGTTGTCGATTACCTTGTCGGGCGATACTACGCTTTATGAATCGGCTGTCAAGGGCTGCTCGAGTATAATAGAAGTTATAGATAAAACAAATAAGGGAATTATTACGCCCGCAAATAAATCGACCGCTTGCGGCGGGTTTGCTGCAAACGCGTTTATAGATAACTCGTCGTCCGCAACCACCAAAATAGTTATTATGGACGACTGCTATTACTATCTGCAGGGCAAGCGCGGGCTGCTTGTGTCGTACGACGGAAACGCTAGGTCTTTGGAATTGCCGGAAAAGGTAAACGGATATTATTACGATATAGGAAACTATGCTTTTTCGGGCGCGGCGTTTGAAACTATAGTTTTGCCGAAAGGTATTGAATCGGTAGGGGATTATGCGTTCAGCGAATGCTATAATCTGCAAAAAATCAATCTGCCGGGGGTAAAAAGTATCGGCAGAAATGCTTTTGCCAATAATTACAACCTCCTCCCGACCGAAGAAGACGACGAGTTCAATTATATAGATAAGTGGCTGCTGCGTTATTTCGGAAACAGTCCGTCGGTAAGAATTAAAGACGGAATTGTCGGCATTATGGAAGACGCTTTCGTTTATAGCAACAAAATGTATTCGGTAACGCTGCCCGCAACACTTAATAGTATAGGTTACAACGCATTCGATAATTGTGGGCACATATATGAAGTTTACAATCTTTCGGGGATGACTGTTTCGGCGGGCGTTGCGACCGAAAAGAACGGATACGTTGCCAAAAACGCAAAAATCGTTCATACATCCGAAAAAGACGCGTCTATAATTAAAAATCAGAACGGTTTTATTTATGTGGACTATAAAGCAGACGTGGTGCTGCTTTCGTATGTCGGAACGGAAATGGACCTTGTTCTTCCCGATAAATTAGGCAGTTCGTCGTCATACTCTGTAGCGGAAGGCGCATTTATGAATAATGCGGGAATATACAGCGTTATTTTCTCCGGTTCGGTAAAAAGTATAGGTTCAGGCGTTTTAGCCAACTGTAATCAATTAAAGTGCGTTTACCTTCCGTCGGGGGCGCCTATATCCGACGACGCGTTTTCGTATGTGGGTTCGTTTGAAAACGTACAGTTCCTTTTTGCGGGGGATTTCAGCGGATCTTGCGACGGCACAATTAAAACGAATGCCAAAATGTATACTTATAAAGTCCATTATTCTCAAAAAGAAACTTTTGAGTTTACCGCGCCCTTTGTTACGTTTACCATGCTTAACGATTTTCTTTACTCTAAGAAAAAAGAAAGCAGAGATTTCTGGTACAATCAATACGGCGAATACATTTACGAAAGTTGGTTCCCTTATACCGACGGTTTAATCGATTTTTACGCTTACGACCCGAGTTAACGGGCAGGGGATAATTAGACAACGTAATATTCGAGAATAATATTTGATAAGAAAGTTGATTTTTTATTTGTTACAAGGTATAATTATATCGGGTGATGGTTATGATTTTGTATCACGGTAGTTATATGGTTGTGGAAAAGCCGCAACTTATTGAACAAAACAGGTTTTTAGATTTCGGATACGGCTTTTATACGACGACAAACAGAGAACAATCGGAAGGTTTTGCCAAAAAGGTAATTGTTCGCAGGGGCGGAAAACCTATAGTGAACATATATGAATTTGACGAAAACACGCATATGAATTTGTTTGTTAAAAAATTTGCTTCGCCTGACGGAGAATGGCTGGATTTTGTTTCGGAACACAGAAACGGAACATACAACGGCGCAAAATACGATATTGTTATCGGCGCGGTTGCTAATGATGACGTTTACAGAACGCTTCAGGTTTATGCGTCAGGGTTATTATCAAAAGAGCAAGCTCTTGAAGCGTTAAAAGTTAAAAAACTGTTTAATCAATATGTTTTTGCAACGGAAAAGTCGCTTTCATTCTTAAAATTTGTAGGGTCAAAAGAGATATGACGATCGATAAAAAATTTAATTCTTTGTTAAGCATAGCAATAATTCCGCAAACTATATCTATTATTGCAGAGAAAGAATGCATTGACGAAATTAAGGCTATAAATGAATTTTATCAGTCTAAAGTATATTCGTTGCTTTCGGACGAAGAAACAAAGATGTGGCATTACAGTCCTATGACCGTTTATACAATGTGGAAACACGAAAAGGAAACGGGAGAAGTTGTATTTCCCCAGGAGTAAGTTATGAGTAAAGAATTACCTTTTATTGTTTTTTGCGTTGAAGAATACAAAGTCGATAAACGCATGACGGGTAAGGAAGTTTTGGATTTATTCAATAAATATGCGGTATGCGAGTATATAAAAACATATTACGACGTTCTGCATACAACGGGAACAAAGTACATTATTAACGATATAGATTTATACATTAAATCTCGAAAATCAGCATAATCAAATCATTTCGCAAACGCGTAGAAAATCTTGATTTAATTTATCAAACTGTTTGATAATCGACTTATAGGGCGAGATTTGATGTAAAATATCAACAATATTTCAATATTAAAAATAAAGTTAACCGCGAATTAACCGCAGGTTAACTTTTCTTTTACTTGACGTGTGATATAATGCGGGTATAAAGAAAAAGGATAGGACGGCGGCGGTCGTTCTCCGCTTTTGAAAATGGCTTTTTTACGGCGTAACAATAAAAAGCGGGCGTGCATATAAATGATTATTGATTGTTTTTCTACCGACAAATTTGCGGTTAAAGAACTTGCCGACAGAATGGGCGATAACGTTGTTTCGCTTTCCGATGTGCTTTCGTCGGATAGCGAAGAGTTGTTTTCGGAAAAGCCTTTCGTGTTTGCAGTAGACTATGATTTCTGCCTTGATTTTACGGTTGTTTCGCGGTTTATGTCTATGAAGTTTACGGGAAGCAAGGTTTTATACATTGTTTACGTCAACGTTGCCGCGCAGGGAAAGACCATCGATCTTGCAAAAAGAATTGCCACGGCTAAAAAGTTCGTGCTTTTCGGTGTGGACGATATTTGTCACGAAAGACTTACCAAAGACGAATATTTTGCAAAGATAGATATGCTCGGCGAAAGAATGAGAAACGTAGTTCCGTTTGACGGGAATAAGGCGATAGATTTTCCTTACGGCGCGACCAAAAGCGCGAAAGAAAACTTATCTGCCGAGAAATATTTTAACTGAAACGCGGCTTAATTGAAAATTGCGGAAAGTTAAACTTAGCCGAATTAAACCGATATTTATAACCCATATTTCATATATTAACCGATATTTCGCGAACGGGAAAAGGAGCCGTTTCCGATCGCTTTATATAAAAAGAAAAACGCGCCATGTAAGTTTTGTTTTACAGGTGCGTTTTTTCGTGACGGGTGTACCTAAAATTCAATTTATTGCGGTATTGTTTGTAACGTTGTTGTTAAAAAAGCGGTTGTTATTGTTGTTTGTCTGGCAATTTCCCGTTGTTGTAAGCAGGGCGAGAAGAAGGAAAGTCTGCGTTGAAGTAATTGTGCCGTTGCCCGCAAGAATAAGCAATAAACCGAAGAATACGATGTTGGAATTCATAAAAATCTCCGTCTTTTCTATTTTATTTGTTTAATAGACAAAATATGACAAAATATGTTTTATGCACGCATTGACATATCAACGTTTATGTTATAAAATCAAAGAAAAAGGGGTAAATGATATGCAATTAAACGTTGTTGAAACGCGTGCGGAAGACAAAAGTTTTCTGCTCAGCGGAAGAATGAAAGAGCTTGTTTTAAGTTACGTTCCGGACGATAAACTTCTTAACGATCTCGTCGGATTTTTTACGGTATTTTCGGATTACACGCGGCTGAAAATGATTTCGGCTCTCTCTATTTCGGAAATGTGCGTAAGCGATATTTCGGGATTGCTCGGAATAAATCAGACCACGGTCAGCCACCAGTTAAGGCTGCTTAAAAATTTAGGCGCGGTGAACGGTCGCAGGCAGGGCAAAGTCATTTATTATTCGCTTAAAGACGAACTCATAAGCGACGTTTTGTTAAAAGGCGTTGAATATATGGGCTATTAACAAGCGGTTTTTAGGCTTGCCGAAAAATTTACTTTGAAAATATGTAAATAAGTACATATCGGAATTCCATTCGTCATCACTAATTTTTTGCGGAAATAAACAGTGTGCGCCGCCGAATTATTCGGCGGCGCGTTTTGTGTATTGTTATAATGTTATAATCCGTTTATTACGGCGAACAGCGGCTTAATAATCGGGCAGGGGCATCTTTGGCATTGCCTTACACAGCCGCAAGGTCTGCGTGCGGGGCATCTTCTTCTGTGGAATCCGCATCCCGTATAATATCTTGGTCTGCACATAGTAGGTTGGTTCCTTATCTTTAGCCGTCGGGCTTTCGGCGCGTTTTTTCTGCAAATTTATTCAAACCTTTTCGTTGCCTGAATTTATAGCAGTTTTGCGCGCGTCTAATTTAAGTCGGGCGCCGGTTGTTACTGCTTTTGCCCGAGTTTTTTCGGCGGCTATGTACGCGCCGTTGTTCATTATTATTGTATGATTTTTTCTGCGGTTGCGTTACATAAAAAACGACAATAAACGCGCAAAATCATAAAAAAACGTTCGGCTGCGAAAAACAGCCGAACGCGTGATACTATTTTGTTTTTCAGTACATTCCGCCCATGTTTCCGCCTGCGGGAGCTGCGGGCTCCGGAGCGGGAATATCGGTTACGATGCTTTCGGTAGTGAGCAGAGTGGACGCGATAGACGCGGCGTTCTGCAGAGCCGATCTCGTAACCTTGGTAGGATCGATAATGCCCGATTCGACCATATCGACGTATTCGTTATGCAAAGCGTCGAAACCGAAGTCGGATTTTCTGGAAGTAACGATCTTGTTGACGATAACCGATCCGTCAAGACCGGCGTTTGCGGCGATCTGTCTGAGCGGGTCTTCGACAACGCGGAGAATGATTTCCGCACCCGTCTTTTCTTCGCCGCTGAGCGAATTAACGAGTTTTTTAAGCGCGGGGATAGTGCTGAGCAGTGCAACGCCGCCGCCGGGAACGATACCTTCTTCTACAGCCGCTCTGGTTGCCGCGAGTGCGTCTTCGATACGAAGTTTCTTTTCTTTCATTTCTACTTCGGTTGCCGCGCCGACGTTAACAACGGCTACGCCGCCTGCGAGTTTTGCAAGACGTTCCTGAAGTTTTTCTCTGTCGTAATCGGAAGTCGTTTCTTCGATCTGAGCGCGGATGGCGTTGATTCTTGCCTTGATCGCTTCGGGATCGCCTGCTCCGTCAACGATGGTGGTGTTGTCTTTATCGACTTTGACCTGAGCGGCTCTGCCGAACATATCGGGCGTGAAATCTTTGAAATCGATGCCGAGATCGGAAGAGAGTACCTGACCGCCTGTTAAAATTGCGATATCTTCGAGCATTGCCTTTCTTCTGTCGCCGAAACCGGGGGCTTTAACCGCAACGCAGTTGAAAACGCCTTTCAGTTTGTTTACGACAAGGGCGGCAAGCGCGTCGCCTTCGACTTCTTCGGCAATGATCAGAAGACGCTGACCTTGCTGAGCGATAGGTTCGATTATAGGCAGAATTTCTTGTATGGAAGAAATCTTTTTGTCGGTTATAAGAATGAGCGGGTTGTCGAGTACGGCTTCCATTTTGTCGGTATTAGTGACCATGTAAGCGGAAGCGTAGCCGCGGTCGAACTGCATACCTTCAACGGTAGTAAGTTCGGTCTTCATGGTCTTGCTTTCCTGAATGGTTATAACGCCGTCTTTGCCGACCTTTTCCATTGCGTCGGAAATCAGTTTGCCGACTTCTTCGTCGCCTGCGGAAATAGAAGCGACCTGAGCGATAGCGTTTTTGCCGCTGACGGGTTTGCTCTTCTTTCTGAGTTCTTCGACCGCAACGTCAACCGCTTTCATTATGCCTTTTTTAAGAATAATGGGGTTTGCGCCCGCGGCAAGGTTTTTCATACCTTCGCGGATCATGCCCTGAGCGAGTACGACTGCGGTAGTGGTGCCGTCGCCCGCAACGTCGTTGGTTTTTGTGGAAACCTCTTTAACGAGCTGTGCGCCCATGTTTTCGAACGGATCTTCAAGTTCGATTTCTTTAGCGATGGTTACGCCGTCGTTGGTGATCAGCGGTGTGCCGTATTTTTTATCGAGAACAACGTTTCTTCCTTTCGGTCCTAACGTGATTTTAACGGTATCTGCAAGCGTGTTAACGCCGTTTACAAGTGCTTTTCTGGCTTCTTCGCCGTATTTAATCTGTTTTGCCATAATAATAAATTCTCCTTATCCGATAATATTCCGAAATTGGTTATAATTGATTTTTGTAAACCGTTCGTTTTAGCGAGCGATTTTTATAAGCGATTTGCTTGCGACCGATTATTCGACGATTGCAAGAATGTCGCTCTGACGAAGGATAGTGAATTCTTCGCCGTCGAGTTTGAATTCGCTTCCCGAATATTTTGCGAAAAGAACGACGTCGCCTTCTTTAACCTGCATTTTTACTTCGTTCCCGTCGACCATTCCGCCGGGACCTACCGCAACGACTACCGCCGTCTGAGATTTTTCCTGCGATGAAGAAGGAAGAATAAATCCGCTCTTGGTGGTGTCTTCTTTCTTGCTTGCTTTTACAACTACTTTGTCAAATAAAGGTTTAACTTTCATGTTTATCCTCCGACCGATTATATATTCTTTTACTTTTGTTTGGTCGTTTATAAAGCGTGCCGACGTTTAAGCCTTGCTATGCGGAATTTTTTCGCCCGATTAGCACTCTCGGCTTAAAGGTCTTAGCACTCTTCTTTCTCGACTGCTAATATAATTATAGCCGACAAAAGAGAAATGTCAATAGTTTTGTGCCGATTTTTTTAATTTTTTTTCGACTTTGCACATTGTGCGTTGTATGCTTGCCGTAAACGCGTTTTTGCGGCGCAAAATAATCCCTTCGGAAAACAGAGCGGGGTAAATTTTTCTATTCAACGCTCAATTATTTGCAAAGTACATATATTTATGATAAAATGAAAAAAGAATTCAATCGGGAGAAACGAGATGAACGACAAACCTATTGTAACCTTTACTATGTACGACGGCGGCGTTATGAAAGCCGAACTGTATCCCGAAATTGCGCCTAATACGGTCAATAACTTTATTAAACTTGCTTCAAGCGGATTTTATAACGGTATAATTTTTCACCGCGTTATAGAAGGATTTATGATTCAGGGCGGTGATCCCACAGGTACGGGCATGGGTGGTCCCGGATATTCGATTAAAGGCGAATTTTCGGCTAACGGGTTCAAAAACGCGCTTAAACACTCGCGCGGGGTTTTGTCTATGGCAAGATCGTCAAGACCCGATACGGCAGGCTCGCAGTTCTTCATCATGCACGAAAACGCGCCCCATCTCGACGGGCAGTACGCTGCTTTCGGTAAACTGACCGAAGGTTACGACGTGCTTGACAATATCGCGACCACGGCGACCGATTACAGCGACAGACCGCTCGAAGAACAACGCATTAAAAACGTTACGGTTGAAACTTTCGGCGTTAACTATCCCGACCCGGTAAAGGTCGGCTAAGGCTGAAAACGTTTAAGAGCAGCCATTGATTTTTGGCGCATAAATAATTTTTAGCGGATAAATATAAGAGCGTAAGCGCGGCAATATATTCGGCGCGTGTGCAGCGTATTTGGCATATTTGGCGGAGCGATAAAAAATGATTCATTCGATGTGCGGCGGCGGGCTTAAAGATAACGAAATATTATCGTTTGCGAAAGTGACTTTCGATAATAATCCGCTTGCCGAAAACAGACCGTACTGGTATAAGAATTCCGTGCGCGGGCTGAAAGCGGGCGATAAAGTGCTTGCGCCTTTCGGCAGGGACGGAAAAGATTTTGTAGCGACGGTCGTGCGCGTGGATCTTGCTTCGGAGCAGACTCCGCCGTTACCCCTGTCAAGAATGGGTACGATTACAAAAAAATGCGAATAGCCGCCTGATTGCGCTGCAAATTTTTCAAACGACTTTTCGACAGACGATTTTATAAACGAGTTTTTCAAAGCCGACGTTTTTGCTGGCGGCTTTTCGGAGAAATATTATGATTTTATCGGGTAAAGAAATAATAAAACAACAGGGCAAAGATATTCAGATTACGCCTTTCAATCTTAATCAGGTTAACCCCAACAGTTACAACCTGAGATTGCACAACGAAATGCTCGTTTACGACGAAGACGTGCTTGATATGAAAAAGCCGAATGCTTATCATAAGATAATCATTCCCGAAGAAGGGCTTGTGCTGCAGCCGGGAAAACTTTATCTCGGCAGAACGGTAGAGCATACCCGTACGGATAATTTCGTGCCTATGCTCGAAGGCAGATCTTCGGTCGGAAGATTGGGGCTTTGCATTCATATCACCGCGGGTTTCGGCGACGTCGGGTTCAACGGGTTCTGGACACTCGAACTTTATTGCGTTCAGCCGATCAGAATTTATCCGAACGTTGAAATTTGTCAGATTTATTATCATACTATCGACGGCGATTTCGATACATACAAGAGCGGTAAGTATAATAATAACGAAAGCGTTCAGCCGAGCATGATGTATAAAGATTTTTTGAAAAAGTAATTTTATAAAGACTTTTTCGGCTTTGGCGGCTATATATTTTGCTGCCGGGTTTTTAATAAAAACAACAACGGCGTTATTCTTATTTGCGGTTATTCTGCAAAAAGGGTAACGTTTTTTTATGCTTTTTTGGCAAAATGGCGGCTAAGTGGCATATATTAGAGTGAAGGCATATATGTCGGAGGTAAAAAATGTCGTTTTTTTCTAATTTTCAATCCGATCGCTGTCCCTGCCAACTGACGGGTAATCCGCTTAACGGTCTTTGCGAAAAGGTATGTATACAGACCAAAAAGGTGTTCGATGCCTGCATCAAACAGACTCAGGAAGACGGCATCGTGCTAAATCTTACCGATTTCAACCCCGCAAATCCTACATATCCGCTTACGTTTTTATCGGCAAAAAGCACGACCACGAAAGCAACCGTTACCAACGTGCAGATTGACAGGCTGACCGATCGGCCCAACTTTGCAAGAGTGCAGGTCACTATGACGGTGCCTATGGAAGTCATTTATACCGACGCGAACGGCGTTGAAGGCAAGGCTTTAAGCAATACTACGCTCACGGGCGACGTTATTCTGTTTGTTCCCGAACCGTCTATCATTCCGTATTTTGTAGAAGCGGTGGTTTCCATCGTCGCGCCCGAAGGCGTGTTCAACGTTACGGACGCAAACTTTACGGTATCGTGCTGCGTAACAGTTATTCTTAAAATGGTTATGGACGTAGAACTGCTTATTCCGTCTTACGGATATGCGGCTATTCCGCCTTGTCAGGAATATTCAAACGAAGTATGTTCGGGTTTCTTCGAACTTCCGTTGTTCCCGAATAACTGACCGCGCTAAAAAATCGTTTAAGGGTGTTTTATAACACGCGCGTTTCGGCGTTTCGTTATATGCCCGAACGGTTATAATAAACAAAATTAAGAACAAACACAATATAAACAACAATCATAAAACAACAAACCCGCCGTTTTTTCGGCGGGTTAATTTTATGTCGGAATATTTTGAAATGTGCGATAAGCGACTTATAGCGCGGGATTTCTGTGTAAATTCGGCGATAAAATGTAATAGTTTGCGCGGTAAAAGATTGCGGTAAAAAATTATTGATGCGGGGTGCGCAAGAATTCTTCGGCTTGTTTAATCGTGGGGAAACTTTTATATCGGCATTGCATGCCTGTCGCGTTGAGTTCTTCTATTACTTTGATTGCGGTCGACCAATCGTTTGTGATTACAAGGTCGGTAGGGTGCTGAATTGCGTAAAATTTGCCAGCGTATTTGCCCGTCATCAGTTTCCGTATTTTCAGCCGCATAAGATTTTTTGTAAGTTCCTGCATTTTTGCCTTGCTTTCCATACTCTTTTTGTGCATGCGTAGCAGGTCGGCAGGGCGGAGATTTCTTATGGTTATGGCGTTAAGAATCTGCGCGGCGTCGCCTTTGGTGAGCGATTTTAAGTCGATTGCGGCAAAATCTTCCTGCGATAACGATTTGCGGATATATTCTATTTGTTTTTCGCTTGCTTTTTCGAACTGCCAGCCGAAATATTCGGTTAAATCCCAGAATTTTCGCTCGTCTGCGTATTCCGAAACGAAAATAGCGAATGTTTTGTCGAGCGCTTCCTGTAAAGACATAAAATCGCTTTCTTCAAAGCGGAAATTGCCTATATTCTCGTCGAAACGATAGCGCATAATCTTGGTTTTTGCAAGTTCGTCAATGGCTTTTATGCCTATGCGGTCGCCGCAGGAAAATTGATATACAAGATCGCCGTTCGCCTTTTTCGTCCAGTTGATTTTGCGCGTTTTAACGCCTTGTTCTTCGGCGAAAAGTTTAACGGTTTTAACGTTCGCTATCCATACTTCGGGGCAATCTGTCGCCTTTTCGCATATCTCGCGCATGTCGGTGAGCATGCCTTGCAGATCTTTACGTTTTCGTTCGGGAACGGCTTTCGGGTCAAGCCCCATAAGGTCGGGCGCGGTGCATATATCGAGTTTGCCGCATATGCCCACGCAATCGATAAGCGTAAGGTATTCTTTGCCGGGGGATTGGCGCAAGCCGCGGCCTACCATCTGCGCGTAAAGGCTTTGATTGTGCGTGGGCCTTGCTATTATAATCGTTTCTATAAGCGGCAGGTCGGTGCCTTCGGTAAAGATCATGCAGTTGACTATGCAGTTTATCTTGCGGGCGGTGAAAGCGTCGATAATCGACTTCCTGCCTTCTGTTTTTTGACTTACGACCACTGCGCCGTCTATTTTTGAAGCGATATTTTCGGCGTGCGCAACCGACGTTGCGAATATCAGAGTCTGACCTTTTGCATAGCGTTTATACACTTCGGCAACGCGATCGTTCGAAAGTTCGGTGTTGACCGCTTTGTCGAGTTCGCCGACGTGAAAATCGCCCAATCTTTCGTGTACGTCGCGTACGTCATAACCGATATCTACGCGCAGACATTTTATGTCTGTGAGCCAGCCGTTTTTTATGCCCCAACGCAGATCGCGCTGAAAAAGTATTTTATCGAAAACGTCGTCGAGCCGAACTTTGTCGCCGCGGTTTGGCGTTGCGGTAAAGCCTATTTTCAGCCGCGGATGGAAGTATGAATATATCTTTTTGTAGCTCGGAGCGGCGGCATGGTGGGCTTCGTCGGTGATGATCATGTCAAAATCGTCGGGCGAAAATTTATCCAGCCTGCGGATCAGCGATTGTACGCTTGCGGATACCACTTCTTCGCCGTCGGACGTTTCTTTGCCTTGCTCTATGCCGCAAGGGCAGTCGTAATATTTTATGGGCTGACGAACGAGTTCTTCGCGGTGAGAAATTATAAGAACGCGGCCTTTTCTGCGAATACGCGAAAACACGACGGTTTTTCCTAACCCCGTCGCCATGCATACAAGTACGCTTCCGCTATTCTGCCGATCGATAAGATCTACGCATTCTTTTTGGTAATCTCTCAGTTCCATAATGTACGATAACCGACCTATAGCCCGCTTTTTGTTGATTTTTATAAAATTCGTTCCGATTGTGTCGTCCGTATACATTATATACTCATTCAAAGCGGAAAACAACAAAAAGGTTGCATGTAAACATAAAATATGTTAAAATACAATCACAGCATATTATGTGTGCGTTGAATTTACAAATATGCCGTTAGTGATTAAGGAATGGAGTCAGTAAGAAAATGTTTTTTTGAAGGTGAAGTTATGCGCTTAAAATCGGACGGCATAAAAGCAAACTATAAAAAATCGGGCGCCGATAAAACGCCGGTAAACAGGTTTATAAAAAAGGCGGGCCTTATTTTCGCGCTTGCCGTTTTGTGCGTTATTTCTTTATTTGCCGGCTGCAAAATGTGCTTTAAGCATAAGTACGGCGATTTTGTCGTTATAACGCAAGCGACCTGTACGCAGAGCGGGCTTGAACAGATTGCTTGCGAAAAGTGCGGAAAGGTCAGGGAGCAAAGAATAATTCCCGCAAAGGGGCATAATCTCGTAAGCGAAAGCGGTAAAGACGCCGATTGCGTGAATTCGGGCTATAAGCCTTACGAGCGTTGCACGGCTTGCGACTATTCTACGTTTGAAGAAATTCCCGCGACGGGGCATGACTATTCCGAGTGGAAATACGCAAAGGATAACAGCGGCAATTTATTACAGACGACTTGCTTAAGCGACGGCTTGAAAGAGCGTATCTGCCAAAATTGCGGCGACCGTCAGACCGAAACCGAAAAGGCGTTTGACCATGATTATTCGAAAGTAACGGCTCTTGCAAAAGCGCCCACGCACTATGAAGACGGCTGCACCGAAGGCAGAGAATGCTCGCGCTGCGGCGACGTTTACAGCCTTTCGCAAACAATAAGAAAACTTAACTACGTCGTGTTTTATGCCGAGACTGGCGGCGGCGAATTTTCGATTGACGGCAAACAGCCCGTTGCGACCTATTCGGAAAAAGACGGCTTGACGGCGGACGATACAGCCGGCGGTTCAGACGGCGGCGTTAAAAATCTGCCCGAGAACGCGTTCTGGAAAAATTACGTTTACGGAAACTACGCTATATATGAAGAGTCTTGCGGTAAAACGCTTAAAGTGGTTGCGAGCGCGATTGACGGTTACGAATTTATCGGCTGGTTTAAGGGCGACAAACTTGTTCAGAAGAACGGCGCGCTGACCGTTACGGTTTCGGAAGATTTTACCGAAGAATCGGTCGTTTATTGCGCGCGGTTTTCGGCTGACGGCGTTGTTTTTGCCAAGCGTGTTGACGTGTGGGATGGCAGCGTTGCCGAAAAATTTGCTCAAGGCGGCGGAACTTCGGGCGTGCCGTATCTTATTTCGAGCGGCGCGGAACTTAAACTGCTTGCCAGAATGAAAGATACAAAAGGCAAGTATTTCAAACTTACTCACGATATCGACCTTGACGGGCGCGAATGGGTGCCGATTGGTGATTACAACGGTTTTTGCGGAGTATTCGACGGCTCGGGGCATAAAATAACAAACGGCAAATTCGGCGTGATATATAAAATTCGGCGTGATATATAATAACGTCGGGCTGTTCGGAACGGTCGGCGAAAATGCGACTATCAGGCGGCTTGGCGTTGAAAACTTTACGATAGATATTTCTACCGCCAAAAACTTAACCGTGGGCGGGCTTGCCGGCGCATCGTACGGAAATATAGAAAACTGTTACGCGAAAGGCGTAATAAAAGTCAACTACACGGATACGGATACCGATATCCGCACTACGGCAGGCGGGCTTATAGGCGGCGCATACGGCGGAAGCGTTCAGATGTGTTATTCGGACGCAGATATTTCGGTAAATACGGGCGTTGCAAATAAGCTGGTTGTCGGCGGGTTGGTCGGTTCGCTTTCGGTTTATGCCGGGCAATGCGTTGCCGACGGCGTTATAAATGTGAACAGGTCGTCGCCGGTATTTGCAATCGGTACCGTTTACGGTAAAATTGCGGACGAGGTCGGCGCGAATAACTGTTTTTATTCGGACAGACTTAAAAATTCGTCTTCCGAAAACGTGAGCGTAAACGGCGTGGAAAAAGCCGCTGCGCAACTTTCAAGCGGCGCGTTTTATACTACTTTGCCGATGAAATGGGATAAAAAGGTCTGGAAGCTCGATTACGAAAACGGAAGTCTGCCGACCATGCGCGAAGAAGCGCGGCAGACCGTCGAAGGCGATTTGTATTATATTGTAAGGGCTGTAAGCGGTGAGAACGGCAGCGTTTTATTTGCGCTTACTATTGCCGAACACGGCGCGGTGGTTACGCTTGTTGCTGCGGCGGACGATAAATATAGTTTTGCGGGTTGGTTTGCAGACGGCGGAACGACAAAAGTTTGCGATAGCGCGCGCTACGAGTTTGCGGCGGAAAAAACGGTTACTCTTAAAGCCACGTTTGAAAAAAGCGCGTATGCGTTTAACGTCGGTTCTAATATTGACGACTATACGCCGGAAGAAGTAACCGCGGGCGGCGCGACGGGCGGAAAATATTATCCGAACGAAAAGGCTGTTGCCGTTGCCGCGGAAAAAGACGGGTACGTTTTCGTCGGGTGGTTCTCAAGCGAAAACGGCGCGCTCGATTTTTACACCGCCGATTTGCGGCTTGAAGTTGAAATTGCCGATAGCGACCTGTATTTTGTCGCTTGTTATAAAAAGATTTCCGCGCTCGGCGTTTCGGCGGGCGAACAAGGTTCGGGGAGTGCGTATATAAAAATCGAAAACGCTTCGGGCGCGACGGAAGAAAAAACAAGTATAGAAAACGCGGTCGAAGGTCGTGGTTACACGCTCGTTGCCGAAGCGGCGGCGGGTTGCAGATTTTTCGGCTGGTTTATCGGCAATACGTTGGTAAGCAAAAACGCCGAAGAAAGTTTTGTTATGGGTAGTAGTCCTACCGGGTATATCGCGCGGTTTGTTGCCGAAGATTATAATTATATGCCCGACGAGTTTTATATTCTCGGCAAAAAATACTACTTTGTTACGGTTGGTGTTAAAGCCGAAACCGACGGAACGGCAAAAGGCTCGGCTTATCTTGCAAAGGACGATGCGGGCAACAAAACGACCTACGCCGCAGTCGCGGGCAAAACCGCGCTTTACTGCGACGTTGAAACGGGCTACCGCGTTGCTTATTGGACGTGCGACGGCGAGATTTTAACAAAGGGTGTCGACGGACTTTACGAAATTACAAAGGACGGCGAGTTGCTTGCCGTACTCGAATACCCCGAATATAATATTAAGCTTGCAACTTCTGTAGACGGCGCCGACTTAAGTTCGAGTGCGGATAAGGCGTTTTATAATACCGACGTAACCGTTTACGCGAAAATTTTAGAAAATTACGCGTTCGTCGGGTGGTTTTGTGGCGAAGATTTGTTTGCGGGTGTTGACGTGTGTACGGTTGAAAACGTATATTATGCGTGTGCGTTTTTAATGCCCGCCGACGATATCACGCTTACCGCCGTGTATAAAAAGATTGTCGCGCTTAAAGTTCTGAGTTCGGACGAACGTGCGGGAACGGTTAGCTGCGATAACGCGGGCGATTTGTTCTATGGCGATGCGGTTACGGTAAGCGCGGCTCCGCTTGACGGGTTTGCGTTTTTCGGGTGGTTTGACGGCGACAGAGTTTTGTCCGCCAAGCCCGATTACACGTTTGCCATGCCCGAAAACGATTTTACGATCGTCGCGCGGTTTATAAAACTAAAATACCCCAACGACGTGTGGGACGGCGTTTCGGTTGCCGAAAGTTATGCGTCGGGCAGCGGTACGGCGACCGATCCGTATTTGATATCGAGCGGCGCGGAACTTAAACTTCTTGCCGCCGACGGCGATACCGCGGGCAAGTATTACAGGCTTGTGTGCGATATCGACCTTAACGGAAAAGAATGGACGCCCATCGGCGGAACCGACGGTTTTTACGGTGTGTTCGACGGCGCCGGGCATAAAATAGTTAACCCGAAATTTGTTAATTATTTGACTTTATACGGCTTGTTCGGCAGGGTTCGGGAAAACGCAGTCGTCAGAAGGCTTGCGGTGAAAAATGTTTCTTTTTCGGTTTCGGCGGCTAACGAAAATCATATTTATGCGGGCGGAATTGCGGCATATCTTTACGGAACGATTGAAAATTGCTACGTCACGGGCAGCGCGGGTTTATATATTAAGAACGACAACAACTCTTCGCCTTACGTTTATTACGGCGGAATCGCGGGACTTGCCGAAGGCGAAAACAGTATGATTTTGTGCTGCTATAGCGATATGAAGGTTTTGTGCAGTCTTGATACAGGCAAAAACAGAGTGTATATCGGCGGACTTGTCGGCTACACGAACGGCGGCTTGCAGAAATGTTTTGCTACGGGTGCATTTATCAAGTGGAAGTCGGGCGGCGGAATGGAAATCAACGCTTGCTACGGCTATGCAAAACACGCAAGTCTCGTAGTCAAGTGCTATTACAGCGAAAAATTGACAGTTTCGGGTTGCGACGCGAACGGCACGGGTATTGCGGACGAAAAACTTTACGGCGCGGCGTTTTATAAAGAATATATCGGCTGGCTGAATAGCGACTGGCTTGTGAGCAGGGACGATTTATCGGGTTCCGCGCTTCCCGAACTTTTCCCCGTCGACGCGGTTAAACCCGAAAAAGACGTATATTATCAGTTGCTTGTTTATGCTGAAGCAGGCGGAATCGTTAACCAAACTACCGCGATTTCCGACGGAACGGATGAAATTTTGCTTGTCGCTATCTCCGACGACGGATTTGTTTTTGACGGGTGGTATATAGGCGAAACAAAAATTTCGTCGGACGTTGAATTTAATTACGCTGTTATAAAGTCAGAAAAAATTACGGCGAAGTTCAGGGCAGCGTAAAATCTGCGCTATTGGCTATGCGCGCCGGCAAACAAAAGCGATTGCAACAAAATACTCGCAATAGCGGAAAATTCGGGTAGCAAAAACGTGCATAAAAGGCTATAATCGGCAAAAAGTTTGTCGTAGAATAATGTAATTTGTCGCGCTGATTTGCGTTAACGAAAAATCGACGATAAAATTTTGATTTTTCTATTGAAAAAACTATAAAAACATGATACAATTCAATTGGTGCCGATAAAAATGCTGCGGCACGCCTTGCAACTTTACGGCGGGGCGTTTCTGCAAAAGGAAAATTATGGAAATTAAAGATATTTTAAGTAAATGCGATCACACGCTTTTAAGTCAGACTGCAACCTGGCAGGATATCCGCGCTATTTTAGACGACGGAATGAAGTATAAAACCGCTTCGGCGTGCATTCCCCCGTGCTTTGTTAAACAAGCCCAAGAATACGTCGGCGACCGTCTTGCAATCTGTACGGTTATAGGGTTCCCGAACGGCTATAACGCTACGTCGGTTAAAAAGTTCGAAACCGAGCAGGCGATAGCGGACGGTGCGGATGAAATCGATATGGTTATAAATATCGGCGAACTTAAAGCGGGCAATTACGACTACGTTAAAAACGAAATCGCTCAGCTTAAAAAGGCTTGCGGAAACAAAATTCTTAAAGTCATTGTTGAAACATGCTTGTTGACCGACGAAGAAAAAGTAGTCTGCTGCAAACTCGTTACCGAAGCGGGCGCCGATTTCATTAAAACTTCCACGGGCTTTTCTACCGCCGGCGCAACTTTTAACGACGTTGATCTGATGGTTAAAAACGTTGGCAAGGGCGTGAGAGTAAAAGCCGCGGGCGGCATCAAAAGTATTGCCGACGCCGAAAAGTTTATCGAACTCGGCGCGGATAGGCTTGGCACCAGCCGCATAGTTAAAATTGCTAAAGAAATGGGGCTATAAGTCGATTATCGCGTGTTTTGTTACATATTTATGCTATGCGTAGACGCGGATATAATTTGATTTTTGCGACAATTATAATGCATTTGTAAATCACTTATAAAGAATTTTAATATTAAAAATATTGAAAAGGAGAAAATATAAAATGAGCGTTCCTACTCCGCACATCACCGCAAAAGCGGGAGATTTTGCTAAAACCGTACTTATGCCGGGCGATCCGCTCCGCGCAAAATTCATTGCCGATACATATCTTGAAAATGCCGTGCTTGTAAACAACGTACGCGGCGTAAACGGGTATACGGGATACTATAAAGGTAAAAGAGTTTCGGTTATGGCTTCGGGCATGGGGCAACCGTCGATCGGTATTTATTCTTACGAACTCTTCAATTTTTATGACGTAGACAACATTATAAGGGTAGGTTCTTGCGGCAGTTTCGATAAAGATCTGCACGCAAGAGATATTATTCTTGCAATGGGCGCATGCACCAACGGCAATTACGCAAAACAGTATAATCTGCCGGGAACTTTCTGCCCGATAGCAAGTTTTTCTTTGTTAAAGCGCGCCGCCGAACTTTGCGAAAAAGCCGGCGTAAACTATAAAGTAGGCAACATTTTCTCTTCGGATATGTTCTATGACGACTCGAATTCGGGCATGGACTGGGCTAAAATGGGAGTGCTCGGCGTAGAAATGGAATCCGCCGCGCTTTATTGCAACGCCGCAAGAGCGGGTAAAAACGCGCTTTGCATTTGCACGGTAAGCGATTCTTTCATTTATCCCGAAGAAAATACTACGGCTGAAGAGCGTCAGATGTCGTTTACCAAAATGATGGAAATCGCTTTGGAACTTGCCTGATTATATTAATATATAAAGTTGCGAAAAAGCCGCCTATAAGTCGATTATCGATAGTTTTATTGCAATAAATTGCCGATATCGGCCGGTTTGTTGCGGTTATCGGATTATATATTGCAGCTGAAAATTCAACTTATTATGCATAATAATTTTACGAAAACAGTTCTTTATAAGGAGTGAATAGTAAATGAAAAAAAGAGTATTTATCATAGTGCTTGACAGTATGGGAATAGGCGAACTTCCCGACGCTTCGCTCTGGCACGACGAAGGAAGCAATACGCTCGGCGCGATTCGTAAGCACCCGGCGTTTAATTGCCCCAATCTTGAAAAAATGGGGCTGTTCAATATAGAAGGCGTAGGCGGCGGGGTTAAAAATCCTGTGGCGAGTTTTGCAAGAATGGCTGAAAAGTCTATGGGAAAAGACACGACTATCGGGCATTGGGAAATTGCCGGAGTAATTTCACCCAAACCGTTACCGACTTTTCCGAACGGTTTTCCGAAAGACGTTATCGACGAATTCGAACGGCAGACTGGCAGAAAAACACTTTGCAATAAGCCGTATTCCGGCACCGAAGTTATTAAAGATTACGGCGAAGAACACCTTAAAACGGGCGCGCTTATCGTTTATACTTCGGCGGACAGCGTATTTCAGATCGCCGCGCACGAAAGTATCGTTCCGACCGAACAACTTTACGGATATTGTCGCATCGCGCGTAAAATTCTTAAAGGTGAAAACGGCGTTGGCAGGGTAATAGCAAGACCGTTTACGGGCGAATATCCGTTTACCAGAACGCCGCGCCGCCACGATTTTTCGCTCGATCCGCCGTCGGTTACTATGTGCGACCTTGTTAAAAAAGCGGGTATGAGTTCTGTTTCGGTAGGTAAAATTTTCGATATTTTTGCGGGGCGCGGACTGACCGAAAGCAATCCAATTAAAGGTAACGCCGACGGTATGCGCATTACTTTAGAAAAACAAAAAGAGGATTTTGTCGGTCTTACGTTTACAAATCTTGTAGATTTCGATATGCTTTACGGGCATAGAAACGACGTCGGCGGATATGCTGCCGCAATGACCGATTTCGACGGCTATCTGGGAACTTTCCTTGATAACATGCGCGACGAAGATATTCTGATTATAACAGCCGATCACGGGTGCGATCCGTCTACTCCGTCTACGGATCACTCGCGCGAATATACGCCGATGCTCATTTACGGAAAGAGTATTAAGCAAGGCGTAGATCTCGGCACGAGAAGTACTTTTGCGGACATTTCGGCAACCGTACTCGAATATCTCGGCATAGATAAAGAAAACAGCGCGGGCGAAAGTTTCTTAAGCGAAGTTAAGGCGTAAAACGCGGCAAAAATTTGTTGTAAAACAAACACATTTAATAATAAAAGTCGGGCTATAAGTCGATTATCGGCTGTTTTTAATATGGCTGTCGGCTTTTATAACTAAAAAAGCAAAAAGGGCTTTATTATTAAGCGAACGAAAAGGTGTAAAATGACAGACAGAGAGTTGATGCTTTATGCGGTCAGAGCGAGAAAAAACGCATATGTGCCGTATTCGGGTTACAGAGTAGGCGCCGCGCTGCTGACAAAAAGCGGAAAAGTTTATACGGGTTGCAATATAGAAAACGCGTCTTTCGGGGCGACAATGTGCGCCGAACGCGTGGCGTTTTTCAAAGCGTTATCCGAAGGCGAAGAAGATTTTGTTAAAATCGCCGTCGTCGGCGGGAAACAGGAAATTACCGACGGGTGCGTGCCTTGCGGGCTGTGCCGTCAGGTGATGACCGAATTTTGCGATTCCGAATTCGTGATACTTCTCGGTACGCCCGACGATATCACGCCGTACTCGCTTGAAACGCTGATGCCGTTGTCTTTTACAAACGAAAATATGTGAACGATATGAGAGCATACGATATAATAAAGAAAAAGCGCGACGGGCTTGCGCTTTCTGACGAAGAGATTAAATTTTTTATAAACGGCTACGTTTCGGGCGAAATTCCCGATTATCAGGCCGCCGCTTTATGCATGGCAATTTATTTTAGGGGTATGGATGACCGCGAAACGGCGGCTCTTACTTTTGCCGTGCGCGATTCGGGCGAAAAACTTCATTTCGATAATATCGACGGGCTTCGCGTGGATAAGCATTCCACCGGCGGCGTGGGCGATAAAACAAGTCTGATTGTCGCTCCGGTCGTTGCCGCGCTCGGCGTAAAAGTCGCAAAGATGAGCGGGCGCGGGCTTGGACATACGGGCGGGACGATAGATAAACTCGAATCGATCGACGGGTTTAAGGTCGATCTTCCTATAAGCGAGTTTGAGCGTATCGTTAACGAAGTGGGTATTGCGATCGTCGGGCAGAACGCAGAACTTGCCCCCGCCGATAAAAAGCTTTACGCCCTTCGCGACGTTACCGCAACTGTTGACAGCATGCCGCTTATCGCTTCGAGCATTATGGGCAAAAAACTTGCCGCCGACGACGACTGCATTGTTCTCGACGTAAAAACGGGCAGCGGTTCGTTTATGAAAACGGTTGAAGACAGCCGCAATTTAGCGCGCATTATGGTTGAAATCGGCAAGCGTGCGGACAAAAAAATGCTTGCGCTTATTACCGATATGGATATTCCGCTGGGTGCGGCGATAGGCAATTCGCTCGAAGTAAAAGAAGCGATTGCCACTCTTAACGGGAACGGTCCGGCTGATTTAACCGAAGTGTGCGTTGCGCTCGCGTCGAATATGCTGTATCTTGCGGAAAAAGGCAGCCTTGAACAGTGCGAAGCCGACGTGAAACGAGTGATTGCCGATAAGAGCGCGCTCAACGTGCTTAGAAAAATGGTCGCGGCGCAAGGCGGAAACGTTGATCTTATAGATCACCCGGAGCATTTTAGAAAAGCGCAATATTCGCATGCGGTTATGGCATCCGAATCGGGATATATCGTTAAAGCGGATACCGAAGGCTACGGAATCGCAAGCCTGCTGCTCGGTGCCGGGCGTAACAGAAAAGAAGACCCGATCGATTATTCGGCGGGTATCATTCTTAATAAAAAGACGGGCGATTATGTCGAAAAAGGCGACGTTATCGCTACGTTATACGCAAACGACGAAAAACTTTTTGCCGAATCGGAAAAAAGATTTTTGCAAAGCACGATTATAGGTAGCGAAAAACCCGTTCTTCGCCCGCTGATTCTGGGAAAAGTGGAATAACGGAACAAAAACAAAAGAAAAGGAACCGAACATAGATTATGGCTAAATTATATTTCAGGTTCGGGGCGATGGGATGCTCCAAAACGGCGCAGGCGTTGATTACGAAATTCAACTACGAAGAAAAGAACATGAAGGCTCTTTTGTTAAAGCCTTCGATAGACACTCGCGACGGCGCGGATATAGTGCGCTCGAGAATAGGTCTGGAAGCGAAAGCGGTTGTATTAAAGCCGACCGACAACGCGTACGCATTGTTTGCGCAGACATATTTCGACCATAACGCGGTAATAGTGGACGAGTGCCAGTTTTTAACCGAAGCGCAGGTCGATCAGTTGGCTCAAATAGTGATAGATTACGATATCCCCGTGTTCTGTTACGGGCTGAGTACCGATTTTACAACGCACCTTTTCGAAGGCAGCAGACGACTTTTTGAAATTGCGGAGTCTATCACCGAAATCAAGTCGGTTTGCCGTTGCGGCAAAAAAGCCACGGTCAACGCGCGTATAGATAACAAGGGTAACGTTGTTTTCAGCGGGGAGCAAGTAGTTCTCGGCGGAAACGACAGATATGTGCCGATGTGCAGAAAATGCTGGCTCGAAGAAAAGGCGAAGCAGGAAAAAGCTGCGGCGGATAAGTCGAAAGATAAAGCAAAATAATTCGATTAGCGGGCGACAAAATGCGGTGAAACAAAATGCGTTGAAACAAAATAAAAGCGTTGAAACAAAATAAAAGCGGCGAAACAAAATAAAAAGGCGGCAAGGATTTTATTTCCTTACCGCTGTTTTTATTTATTTGTTATGGCTGTTAAGTCTTTTTTACCTGTACCGCCGCGTTTGCGTTATTGTTTACGTTTTGTTTTTGAAGCGCTTAGTTTATCGAACGCTTGTACGAATACGGCGGACACAAACCTGACCTGTTCGGCGTCGGCGTCATCGGATAACTGCGATTTTATAAGGTCGCTTATTTTTACGGTTTTAAGCCCGTCGTCTTCGTTCGACAATGCGCTTAAATCTTCAAGAATTTTATCCGCAAGCGATTCGGCAGAGTCGTTACCCGTAAGCGTTTTAAGAATGTTTACGAGCATTTCTCTTATATCGCGGTCGTAAGTGGAGTATCCGCCCGAAAAAGCGTAAAGCACGGTTGCTAAGCCGCCCGCGGTGAAACTTTTAGAAACAACCAGATCGGTGGTGAATTTGCCCAACGTCGCCGCAACGCAGTAAACGGCAAACGAAAGACAAAACGGCAGCAGTTGATTGAGTTTGTCGGGCGGGTTGCATTTTTTTTTGATAAGGTACATTACCATAAATACAACCAGCGCGGTCGCTACGCAATCAACGCTGTACTTTGACAGAAGCGCAATAAGTTCTACCTGCATCTTTTTCCCCCTTTAACGGAAAAAACGCATTCAGAAAACTTTCTTCGTCCGTCCGTATTTTTCGGTTAAAGGTTAAAGCGGGCTTTTTATTTGTTTTAAGATAAAAGGCTGTCTGCATTTTTTCTCCTTTCCAAACGCGTTTGCATTATACCACGGGGAATGGGAAAATTAAATACTTTTATGACCGTTTTTATTAAGTTTTTTGCGATAGTGTTTTGCTGTTTTGACGTGGGTAGTAATATTTTCCTGCGCTAAGGCTTGGCGGTTTGGCGTATGTTTTCGCACGTTGTTTTGTGTGCTGTTTTTCGCAATATTTTACGCGGCGACGGCGGTGTTGTTATGATAGAATTTTACGACTAAAACGGTCATATCGTCTTTAGCGATATTTTCGTTAAGCTTAAGCGCAAAGTCGAGAATTTTATCTGCAAAAGTCTGCGGGTTGGGGCAGTTCTCTCTGGATAAAAAGTCGATGGCGTCGGTGCTTGAAAAGAACGCGTCGCTCACCCCGTCGGAAATGATAATAAGCGTGTCGCCGTCGGAAAGGGTAAAAGTCTTGTGCGTAGGCTCGACGGTTTCAAGCACTCCTAGCGGAAGCGAGTTGTTTTCTATTATTCTTACGCCGTCCGTTCCGATTAAAAAACCGAAGGTCGCGCCGATCTTCAATATATCGCAAATACCGCTGTATAGGTCGATTATCGCGCTGTCAAGAGTAGAAAAACCGTCGTCGAAACAGGTTGAAATCAGGTTGCTTGTAATATTAAGAACGGTGTCGCGATCGATGCCGGCGGCGAAAAAGTTTTCTATTAAAGAAATAACCGCCTGCGAGTTTTCGTTTGCTTTTTCGCCCGAACCCATTCCGTCGCAAAGGGCAACAAGAAACTTGCCTTCGTCTATTTTTTTAAGGGCGTAATTATCGCCGCTGACAGAAGAATCTGCTTTGGTACGCTTGGCAAAGCCGAAACACGCGTCGAAATCGGGCGACGGGGCAAACGCCGCAAGTATGCCGTTGCCTACGTCGGTTTTAGAAAATACGCGGTATTTTTTCTTTTCGCATTCCGAAATAAGCGACGATATCGTGTTGAAATCCGTTTTTGCGGCGGGTAGTAAAATGTGATACTCTTTGCCCGCTCTTACAAGTTGTTTCGGAACTATCCCTTCGTTTGCGAGCAGATCGAAAAGTATGCGCTCGTTTTTGCGCCCGAATTCTATTTTATCCGAAAAAGAGTAGGCAAGATTTTTAAGGATATCCGATAGTCCGCCCGCTTGCATGGTTATAAGATTTTTTGCATTCACTGCCTGTTCTTTTTCCGTCATTTTGCTTGATAATCGACCTATAAGCCGATTTATCTCGTATAAAAGGTCGTTAATTTTCAAACAGTCGTAAGAAAGATTTCGCGGAATATCGCTTAAACTTGCCTTGTTTTTGCTTATTCCCGCTTTGACTATTTTTTCTATCGCGTAAGAATAATCGCGCCGACCCGACATGCAGTGTGTATAGTTTTCGCATTTTTTACAGATGTTTTCGCACACTTCGTCGGTGATTTTTTCGCTTGCGGCGGTCGTGTCGGTAACGTCGTCTACGGCGTTAAGCGTTGTTTCAAGCCGCAAAAACGCGTCCGATATGCCGTAAAGTTTAGCCGAAATATCGCCGCGCTCGGCATTGATGATTTCGCGAGTGATTTCTGGTTCGTCGTATTTAAGAATACGGTCTTTGAAAAGTCTGTAAAAGGCTTTAGGCGTAAACAGAAAGAACGCGACGGGTGCGAATGCGAAAACGTAGTCGATAAAATCGAATACGAATAAATTGCCGCAAAGGTAATTGTATGCTACGCTTGCCACAAAAAGCGACAGTGCGGATAAAAGCCTTGACGTTTTTGAAAACACCAGCACCGAAGCGCAGAAAATCATAAACACGGCAATTATTTCTATACTGCGCGAATATAAGGCGAGCGCGACCGGCAGAACAAAGGCGGGTATGAACGCTTTCGGACTTTTGAAATAATAGCACAGATATAAAACCGCGGTGAGCGCGATATCGTACCAGAGCTTATAACCGAAAAGATTTATGCCGCCGAGCGACGTAAAAATTACGAAAATATAAAATGCGACTATTTCGTAAGACAGACCTTTGCGTTTGAACTGCTTTACGAAACACAAGCCGAAAGCCGCTTGTAAAACAAATGCCAACAGTGCGATAATCGCGCTATAGACCAACTTTTTAATGAAATCGGTGCTTGTATAACCAAAAATATAAGGCAGCAGCGCGACCGCGATATAGCATATAAGTTCGAATTTTGGTCTTTTCTTTCTCGAGCGATATATCGAAAAAATCACGCACAATAAAACTGCCGAAAAGGTAGTGAATATTGCGGTCTGCGGTGCAAAAGCAAACGACGTCAGAATATGAATTATCGCCGTCGGCACGGGCAAAGCGCAGGTTAACGAAAACGCAATGTAGTAGGCAAGAGACAGCGGCGCGCCGTCCGTTATTTTGTTTGCTATAATGAAAATTGCGGCAATTCCCAAATATTTAAGAACGGTTTTGTAAGTCAGTTTTTTCATATAATTTCGCGGCGAAATTTTTTTTAAGCGAACAACGTCGCCGATAACATTCGCTTTCCGTGACGAATTATATAATAAACGGCAGACAAAAATTTGACTTTTATAATAAAATAATGTCGAACCGCGCCGAAAACAATTTTTTACGCGCCAAAAAGAAAAAACGCCGCGCCGAAAAAAACGCGCAGCGGAAACGAAAATTTTCGTTTGCGAAAATGTTTAAGAAAATACAAAAGCGCGGTTATAATGCGGAAATATTATATAACCGATTATTTGGCTTGAAAAAACGCGCGCGTCGTGATATAATATAAAGCAGAAAAAAGGGTGCATACATATGAAATTTACCGAATTTACCGTTTCGACGACGACAGAAGCGCAGGAACTTGTCGCCGACATTTTGTGGAATTATACCGTTTACGGCGTTGCGGTGTGCGATTACGCCGACGTTGTGGAACTGATAGAAAACCGCCGCGACACCTTCGACTATATCGAAGACGAATTGCTTGACGCGAAAAAACGCGGAACGCTCGTTAAAGCGTACACCGAAATTTCGGATACGCAAGCTGTTTCCGAAAAGTTGGAACGCGATTTTGCCGAACTTAAAAAGAACTCCGCGGGTTTCATTGACTGCGGAACGCTTGAAGTTACAAAAAGGGAAGTAGACGGCGACGACTGGATAGAAGTCTGGCGCAAGCATTTCCGCCCGATTAAGTACGGAAATATCGTGGTTTGCCCCAAATGGATAGACTATAAGCCGCTCGAAAACGAAAAAATCGTGTATATCGATTCGAACATGGCGTTCGGCACGGGCGAGCATGAAACGACTTCTATGTGTATAGAACTCATAGAAGAATACGTTACGCCCGACGTGACCGTGCTCGACGTCGGTACCGGCAGCGGAATTTTAGGCATTGCGGCAGTAAAATCGGGCGCAAAGCAGGCGGTTATGACCGATATAGATACCGTAGCCGTGCTTAGCGCAAAACATAACGCCGAACTTAACGGAGTTGCGGACAGTTGCCGAATAGTAAAAGCCGATCTGTTGGACGGGGTTAAAGACGTTGCCGATCTTGCCGTTGCAAACATTATGGCTGAAATTCTTATAAGACTGACGGCAGACATTTCAACGCAGCTTAAAAAGGGCGGCATTCTTATTTTAAGCGGAATAATAAAAGAAAGAATAGATCTTGTGGTAAACGCTTATACGGCGGCGGGATTCAAGAAAGTCAAACTTGTAAACAAGGGCGAATGGTATGCGCTCGTAATGCAAAATGTAGGGCTATAAGTCGATTAACGGTGTATTATGAATAAAAAAGCAGTGGTTTTTACCTTAGGTTGCAAAGTCAACTCGCGTGAGAGCGCGGCTCTTATGAGCGGGCTTAACGATAAAGGTTATGAAGTATCTGATAAAATAGAAAAAGCCGATTTGTACATTATAAACACTTGCGCTGTTACCGCAGAAGCCGAAAAGAAATCGCGGCAGGCGGTTGCAAGAATGCGCAAATTCAACCCCGACGCGCCTATTTTCGTTTGCGGTTGCGCTTCGCAGCGCGATCCCGAAGCGTTCAGAGAAAAGGGCGTTAAAGTGGTTGTCGGCGCGAAATCCAAGGATAAAATTATAGATATGCTCGACGAAGACGGCGTGTTTATAGAGAAATCCGACGAATATTACGAAAAATTTATGCCGTGCAAAACTTCGCGCACGCGTGAGTACGTTAAAATTCAGGACGGATGCGACAACTTTTGTTCGTACTGCATAATTCCCTATCTGCGCGGGCGTTCGCGTTCGAGAAAGATAGAAAACGTTATTAAGGAAATTAAAGCGTTATCACCGTTAGAAACGGTAATCACGGGTATAAACATTTCGTCTTATAACGATGACGGAAAGGGGCTTAACGAACTTATAGCCGCACTTTCCGATATAAATTGCCGTATCAGGCTCGGTTCCGTAGAATTGGGCGTTATCGACGAAAAACTGCTTGACGCAACCAAAAAACTTAAAGATTTCGCGCCGCATTTTCACCTTTCTTTGCAGTCGGGAAGCGACCATGTTCTTAAGACCATGAACCGCCGATACACAGCCGAAGAATATTACGACCGCGTTATGCTTATCCGCAAATATTATCCCGACGCGGCTATAACTACCGACGTTATCGTGGGGTATTCCACCGAAACAGAGCAGGATTTTCTCGATTCGGTCGCGTTTTGCAGAAAAGTCGGTTTTTCGGATATACACTGTTTTCCGTACAGCGTGCGGCAGGGAACGGCTGGCGCAAGGCTGAAAAAATTGCCCGAAGAAGTTAAAAAGGACAGGCTGGAGCGATTGCTTGAAGTAAAAGCCGAACTTAAAAACGCATACATAAACGAGCATATCGGAAAAATTCTGCATGTTATTCCCGAGGAAAAAGAAGACGGCTACGTCGTAGGCTACACCGAAAACTATATAAGAGTTTTTATGCAGGGCGAAATGCGTTGCGGCGAGTTTGCCGTGCTGTTAAAAGAACCTTTCAAAGACGGCGCGCTTGCCGAATTTGTCGACTGACGGCTGGTATAGTAAAAATCGCGCAGCGGAAAATCTCGCGCGTTAAACGTTAAATAAAACAAAGTAAAATAACAGGAGAAAATTATGGAAGATTGTTTGTTCTGTAAATTTGCAAACGGGGATATTCCCGTAGACAAAGTTTTTGAAAACGACGATTTTATCGTTATAAAAGATATTGCGCCCGTCGCAAAAAATCATTTTCTTGCAATACCCAAAGTGCATTTCAAATATCTTGCGGAAATGACCGAAGAAGACGCTGCGCTCGTAGGCAGAGTGCTTAAAAAAATTCCCGAACTTAAAGAACTTCTGCACCTTGAAAACGGATACCGCCTTGTAATCAATCAGGGCGACGACGCAGGGCAGACCGTTCCGCATCTGCATATTCACATTCTTTCGGGGCAGAAAATGGGCTGGCAACCCGCGTAAATTGCGGCTTGTCTGCATATGATTTTAGCCCGCAAGTATGCCTATGCGCATTTGCTTACATATAAACCGCTTGTAAATGTGCTGTTAATAATTCAGCGTACTCCGATTGTTTTAATAAAAGCAAACCCGCAGGTCGATTTTTCGGCAGGCGGGTTTGCCGATTTATACGAAAAAAGCGACAGGCGACTTTTATGTGTGCCTACCGCTGTTTTTATTTTTGTCGGTAAAAGAATTATTTTTGTTTACCGCTGTTTTTATGTTCCGAAACAAATGTCGTGTTGCGAAGAAAAATACTTCGCCGTTTTTTATTGTTTTCGCAAGGGGGCTTATTGTATTTCGGTCATTAAGCTATCGCTTCTTCGGCTTCGCAGTCGTCTGCGTCATCTTTGGTTTTAACGTCGTGTTCGTAAGTCATTGCGGGCTGATTGCCGAATTCGTTTATTTTCTTTGTCGCATTGATTATCATATAAATTGCGATCGCTATAACCGCAATCGTGATTATTACGCCGGCAAATGCATTAAGCTGTTGTCTGAATGCTTCGTGATTATCGGGAAACGCCGCTATCAGCGCGGTCTGTAAGCCTAAAAGCGACATCATAGCCGCAACGAGATTTACCGCCTTTGCCGCCGACAGAATGGGGCTGCCCACTTTTTTGAATTTTATTATATTAACAACCGACATAACCGCGGTATAAAATGTACAGAACGCCGAAAGGTAAATAACGTAACCGGGGTAGGTAAAGCCCGAGTTTTTCCACACCATAAGAAAAATCATTACGCTCATCGGAACGTTAAGCAAAAACAAAAACCACGCCGTTTTTTTATAGCACTTATATTCGTAAAGCAAATTTTCTTTTTTTCGCTTTTTGTTGTGCCAACATATAATCAGGTATACGCGCGAAAAACCGAGAAAGAAATGATACACCGCCAGCGTTACCGACCAGACTGACGAATAAACAATTCCCGTTATTAACTTGAACAACATGTAAAAGAAGTCGACGGTCGCGCCCTGATACAACTTGATGTGTCCTTTGAATCTGTAGTCCGTAAGATAATAGTTGATGAACTTGACCGGTTCGGTTTTTTTTACGATGAAATCTCGTAATTTGTTTTTCATTCCCGTAAAAACTTATTTTCGGCTGTAAAAATCGATTTATAATGTTGTGGTTTATAACGGCGTTAAATGCTTTCTGCGGCGTTATAAACTTCTTTATATAAAATTCTCTTTGTGTTTTCGAACTCGCTTTGCGTTACGGACTTTTTGTAAGTCATAATCATAAGGCTGAGCGGTCGTCTGTCTTTGCCGTACGCAGGCTGAACGTAAGGAAAATCGTTCAGCACAAAACCGTTGCGTTCGTAAAATGCTATCCTTCGCTTTGTGATGTCGCTTTCCGGCGGCTCCACTTCGAGAAAAAGGTCGCTGCCGACTATTCCTATTGTTTCCTGTAACATTTTACCTCCCAAACCGCGATTGCGAAAATCGGGCGACACGGCAAAATGTTCTATGTAAGAAAACAAACCGAGTTTCCACGTCGATAAAAAGCCGAGTAAGTTTTCGTTTTCAAAGCGGGCATAGACGGTATATTTGTTATTGTCGAGCAGTTGCTTTTGTTTTATAAAGTTGCGTCTTTCGTCGGGCGGAAAACTTTTTTCGAGCAGATCGTAAAACTGTTCGAATTTGTTTTTATCAAGTATAATCATTTTGTATTAAATCCTTTTTTATCTCTTCGCCCAGGTTTTCGGGGTTAAGAAGAGAAGCATCGGGTAAATTTCAAGTCTGCCGAGAAGCATTGCGAGTATAAGTAATATTTTAGAAAAAGCCGAATAGCCCGCAAAGTTCGCCGCCGCAAAACCGAACGCGGGTCCGACGTTGTTAAAACAGGAAACTACTGCCGTCAGATTGCTTTCGATGCCGCGAGCCGCGGGAACGTTCGGGTCGAAACACAACAGTAGAAAAATTACGCCGATAAGCAGAAAGTAAACGATAGAGTATGAGCAGACGGCGTTTACGGTTTCGTCGTCTAATCGCTTGCCTTCGAACTTAAGCACGGTTTTTGTACGCGGATGAACCATAGTTTTTAAGTCGTTTATAATCTTTTTGCATACTATTACAAGACGCGAAACTTTGAACCCGCCCGCAGTCGAACCCGCGCAACCGCCTATGAACATAAGCAGGAAGAGAACGGCTTTGGAAAGGGTAGGCCAGTTATCGAAATCGACCGAGAAAAACCCCGTAGTCGTGGTGATCGACGTAACCTGAAAGAATGCGTCGCGCACGGTTGTGGGCAGAGCCGAAACGGTTGCGAAGGTGTTCCAGGTGATAATGCCCGTCGCAACTAAAATCATAACGATATACGCCCACATTTCGGTACTTTTAAGCACGGTTTTGATTTTGCCGACGAGAATAAGGTAATACATGTTGAAGTTGATGCCGAAAAGCATCATAAACACGGCGATTACCCATTGTGAATACGCGCCGTAGCCCGTAACGCAATCGACTTTTATGCCGAACCCGCCCGTGCCTGCGGTGCCGAACGAATGGCAAGCCGCTTCGAAAATATCCATTTCGCCGCCGCAAAGCAGAAAAATGAACATGAGTACAGTCATTACTATGTAAATAATGTAAAGTATAGCCGACGTTTGTCTTGCGCGCGGAACAAGTTTACCTATGATGGGTCCGGGCATTTCGGCGCGAAGAACGTACATGGATTGATCCGGTACTCTGTCGCTGAGAGCGATAACGAAAACTATAATTCCCATACCGCCGACCCAATGAGTAAAGCAACGCCACATGTTTATTCCGTGGCTGAGTTCTTCCACATTGACTACGATCGACGAACCGGTTGTGGTAAAGCCGCTGACCGTTTCGAAAAGCGCGTCTACAAAAGACGGAATTTCGCCGCTGAGCATAAAGGGGAGCGCGCCGAAAAGCGATATAGTAACCCAAGTGAGCGCGACCGAAATAAACCCTTCTTTTGCAAAGAAATATTTGCTGTTCTGTTTGCTGATCAGCGTGAGCAGAAGCCCTACAAGGAAAGTAATGACCGAAGAACCGCCGAGCGCGAAGAAGGCTTTTTCCCAGTACAACGCGGAAACGAGAGTGGGAAGGAGCAGCAGATATCCTTCGACTTTTAAGACCTTTCCGATCATGTTGAAGATAAATCTGTAATTCATACCGTTAATCCTCGAAAATATCGGAAAGCGAACGCAGTGTGTGTCCCGCGGCGATAACTATAACGTGGTCGTCGGCGGTGAGAATATCGTCGCCGCTCGGAATAAGTGCTTTTCTCTTGCGGATTATTCCCGCGACGATATAGTCCTTTTTAAGTCTGAGTTGTTTAAGCGGAACGTTCGCATGGCTGAAATCGCCGAGTATTTTGAATTCGGCGGCTTCCGCGTTGCCGTTCATAAGGGAGTAGAGCGTTTCTATCTGACTGCCGAGCGAAGATTCGAGCGCGCGCGCGTATTTCACGATCGTGTCGGCGACGATTTTTCTCGGCGTCATAATGCAGTTAAGCCCCAACTGTTCGGCAAGCGAAGCGTATTCGTCTACGTTGACTTTGGTTATAAGTTTAGGTACGTTCTGCGATTTTGCGTAGCAGGACATAAGAATGTTGAGTTCGTCTTTGCCGGTAAGAGTCAAAAACGCGTCGGTCGATTTAAGACCTTCTTCGTAAAGCAGAGTCTGGTTTGTTCCGTCGCCCTGAATAAGCGTAATGTTCGGGCTTAAATCTCCGCAGATTTCGTCGCAGAGTTTTTCGTCGTTTTCGATAAGTTTTACGGCAATATGGTTTTCGGCGAGCATCTGCGCAAGATATCTCGCTATAATTCCCGCGCCGACTATCATTACGCCCGTAACCGCTTTGTGCGCTATGCCGAGCAGTGCAAGCACTTTCTGCACGTCCGATTCGGAAACGATAAGGCCGACTTTATCTCCCGCCTGCAGCGCAAAATCGCCGTTAGGAATAAAGACTTTTTCGTTACGCGAAATAGTGCAGATAAGAAAACGTTCTTTCCTGTTTTTTCTGAGCGTTTTAAGCGTTTCGCCGACAACGGGCGAGTTCTGCGGAAGAACGACTTCTATCATGCGCAGGTGGCGGCTTGAAAAGATTTCCACTTTAGAAGCCGACGGCAGTTTGATTACGTTATAAATCGCCTGCGCGGTCATAAGTTCGGGGTTGATCGCCATCGAAAGATTGAGGTTTTTTTGCATAAACTCGAGGCTTTCGGCGTTGTTTTCAAGATTTCTTATTCTTGCGACGGTATAAGACGCGCCCATTTTTTTAGCCGAAAGACAACTGAGCATATTCAGTTCGTCCGAATCGGTTACGGCAATAAACAAATCGGCTTTTCCGACGTTGGCTTCTTTTAAGATAGTGTATTCGGTCGCGCTGCCGCAAAGGGTCATAACGTCGAAAAGGTTGGTCACCGTTTCGACAACTTTGGGGTTGACGTCAATCGCGGTAACGTCGTGCTTTTCGCGAACAAGACTTGCTATTATTGTTTTTCCGATCTTTCCGCATCCGACAAGAACGATTTTCATAACTTCTCCTGAAATCGGCATAAAAAAGATTATTCGTCAAAAACTGACAAAATTGCTCAAAACCGCCGATTTTGCCTACAAGTATATAACCTGAATAAATTTATTATATCACTTACCTGCGTATTTTGGCAAATTGTTGGGCGGGTGGTAATTATTTTTTTTGCGCATAAACGGGGAAAATCATGCGTGCAAAATGTGAAAATCGGTTGACAATTGGCAAGCTTAGCAATATAATCGGAATGTGGTGTTTACATTATAAACAGGGTAAAATCTGTTTGATTATTTGCGTAAAACTTGAATGAAATGCACGATAATCGACCTATTGCCCCATATTTTATACTTTTTTATCTACAAAAAAGGGGAGCTGAAAAATGGAAAACGAAGTAAAACAAATAATCGACGCGATTAAAAAGTACGACGTGATAATTCTTCATCGTCATTCGTCTCCCGACGGCGACGCCATAGGCAGTCAGGTCGGAATGAAATACCTTATAGAAGAGAATTTTCCCGATAAAAAGGTGTATATTACGGGCGACCCCGCGGGCAGATATTCATTTGTAAAAGGGTGCGAGCCGCAGGAGCTTTCCGACGAACTTTTTGACGGCGCGCTTTCTATAATTCTCGATACTCCCGACGTAGGAATGATAGCCGATAACAGATATGAAAAAGCGGCTTTGTCGATACGTTTCGATCACCACATTTTTTGCCGCAAATGGTGCGATATCGAACTTATAGCCCCCGATTGCGAAAGTTGTTGCGGGCTTGTAACCGACTTTGCGGTGGCGGCAGATCTTAAGATAAATGCAGACGCGGCAAACGCATTGTTCACGGGGCTTGTTACCGATTCCGGCAGATTCAGATACGATTCGGTTAACGCCGCCACGATGAGAAGGGCAGCCGTTTTATACGACGCGGGCGCGGACGCTCAGACGGTCTACGCGAACTTGTATAAAGAAGATTTAGACAAGGTGAAAATGCGCGCGTCGTTCATAACCAAAGCGAAATTTACCGAACACAACGTAGGCTATCTTTTCAATACAGCCGGAGAAGTCGCCGCGCTTAACGTGGACGCGTTCACCGTTTCGCGCGGAATGGTCAACGTTATGGCGGATATAAAAGGCGTAAACATATGGGTTAACTTTACCGAAACCGATAAAGGCGTGCTTTGCGAACTGCGTTCTTCGGGTTACAATATAAACCCGATCGCGGTAAAATACGGCGGCGGCGGACACGCCAAAGCGAGCGGCGCGACCCTTAAAGATTTCGACGAAGCGCGCAAAATGCTTAAAGAACTCGACGAAATCGCCGCAACGCTCGAATAAAAATAAAAACGAGTTGCCAAAAACAAGGTAACTCGTTTTAAGTTTCAAAAAAACCGTGCATCCGCTTTGACGTAACGCACCGATGCGGGGACAGCACAGGTGGCTCCTCCAAAGCAACCTTATGGCACACGAATCAAATCCGCTTAGTGCTGCTATATCCCTATCCTGACACGGTTCACGGCAGTCCGTTGCATAAGACCTTGGAATCATTACTCCTTATGATGCTCTGCCATCCATGCGATGCGCCGGGGCGGACCTGCGGTCTTGCTATAGCGGATTGCAAGTTCAGGGCACCGCTAACTCCCCACCTGGCACGGCAACGTTATTTTATATCAAATTATTTTTTTTTGCAAGTAAAAAGCGGCAAAAAATGATTATCGCGCCAAAAAATAATAAATAAACCGCTTGCGGTCGGCGGCTAAAAATCGAAAATCGCGAAAAAAACGCTTTACAGAAAAAATCGCTTATGGTAAAATAATCGCATAGTATATAATATGCTAAACGGAAACAAGTCGCAAGGACGGTTTTTACTCAGCGAAGCGGGGACGGTGCAAGCCCGCCGTAAAAATCCTTTCGGTATCCTTCCGCAGCACAACCTTCGAAAACGTGGCGGCAATATCGTGCTTATTATCGATAGCGCAAAATTCGGTCGCGGGCGGGATAGTCGGTTGCGTTTCCCCGCGAAAAGGGGCAAGAGCGCGCATATGTTTTTACGTATGCGAAAAAGAGTGGTAACGCGGTAATTCCGTCTCTTTACGGGACGGGGTTATTTTTTTATCGGTCGGCTGTAATTTTACAGAAAAGTACCCGATATAAAAACCGCCGATTAAACCGCCGGAAAAGTAATAAAAAATCGGTAATCAAATCATTTCCGATTTTGCCGAAAAAACGGTGAAAGACGGAAAATACCTTAGATAACGGGAGCGAAACTATGTACAAAAAAGTAGACACGTCGATGAACTTTCTTGACAGAGAAAAAGAAGTATTGAAGTTCTGGAAAGACAACGACATTTTCGAAAAGAGCCTTGAAAAGACCAAAGACGGCGAAGAGTTCTGTTTTTACGACGGACCGCCGACTGCAAACGGCAAACCGCACATCGGGCATGTTCTTACCCGCGTTATGAAAGATATTATTCCCCGTTTCAAAACGATGAAGGGAATGCATGTCGCAAGAAAGGCGGGCTGGGATACGCACGGACTGCCGGTAGAACTGGAAATAGAGAAAAAACTTGGTCTTGACGGCAAGCAGGATATCGAAAAATACGGAATCGAGCCGTTCATCAGGCAGTGTAAAGAAAGCGTATGGAAATACGTAGGCGAATGGGAAAGAATGTCCGACCGTATCGGTTACTGGGTAGACATGGATAACCCGTACGTCACTTACAAAGACGATTATATTGAATCGGAGTGGTGGGCTCTTAAAAAGATATGGGAAAAAGGTCTTTTATACAAAGGGTATAAGATCGTGCCGTACTGCCCCCGTTGCGGAACCGCGCTTTCTTCGCACGAAGTGGCGCAGGGGTATAAGGACGTAAAGGAAAAATCCGTTTACGTCAAGTTCAAAGCAAAAGGCGAAGATAAATATTATCTCGTATGGACGACCACGCCATGGACGTTGCCGTCTAACGTCGCTTTGTGTATGAACGCCAAAGAAAACTACGTCGAAATAGAAGCGGACGGAGTAAGATACGTTCTTGCCGAAGCGCTCGCGCCCAAACTTTTCGAAGATTATACCGTTCTTAACACGAAGAAAGGCAAAGACTACGAATACGCCGAATACGAGCCTATGTTCGACTACGCGCTCGGTTCGTTCAAAGAAAAAGCGTACTACGTTACAAACGCCGAATACGTTACTCTTACCGACGGTACGGGTATAGTTCACATTGCGCCCGCTTTCGGCGAGGACGACGCCAACGTCGGAAGAGAATATAATCTGCCGTTCGTTCAGATGGTCGGCACCGACGGTAAATTCGTGGACGCGGTTACCGACTATAAGGGAATGTTCTGCAAAGACGCGGACAAGCAGATTATAGCCGACCTTAAAGCGAAAGGGATACTGTTCAAAGAACTCATGTACGAACACAGTTATCCCCATTGCTGGCGTTGCAACACTCCGCTTATTTACTACGCAAGAAACAGTTGGTTCATAAAAATGACCGCCGTGCGCGACGAACTGCTTAAAGCTAACGCGTCGGTCAATTGGATGCCGCCCACGATCGGAACGGGCAGAATGGGCAACTTCCTTGAAAACGTTATCGACTGGGGACTTTCCCGCGAACGTTACTGGGGGACGCCGCTTCCCGTATGGGTTTGTAAAGACTGCGGAAAGGTGCATGTAATCGGCTCCCGTCAGGAACTTTATGAACTTTCGGGCAAAAAAGACGTGGAACTGCATCGTCCGTTTATAGACGAAGTTACTTTCAAATGCGACAAGTGCGGCGGCGAAATGCACAGGGTTAAAGACGTTATCGACTGCTGGTTCGATTCGGGTTCGATGCCGTTTGCTCAACTGCATTATCCGTTTGAAAACAAAGAACTGTTCGAAAAACGCTTCCCCGCGGACTTTATTTCGGAAGCGGTCGATCAGACCCGCGGCTGGTTTTATACGCTGCTTGCGATTTCTACATTGCTGTTCGATAAAGCGCCTTTCAAAAACTGCATAGTTTTGGGGCATGTAAACGACAAGAACGGCATAAAGATGAGTAAACACATCGGCAACGTGGTCGATCCGTGGAGCGTGCTCGATAAGCAGGGCGCAGACGCGGTAAGATGGTATTTCTACACGTCGTCGGCTCCGTGGCTGCCGTCGAGATTTTATGAAGACGCGGTAAGCGAATGTCAGCGTAAATTTATGGGAACGTTGTGGAACACATACGCGTTCTTCGTTCTGTATGCCGAAATAGATAATTACGATCCCTCCGGGTACGATCTTAAAAAATGCAAACTGTCGCTTATGGATCGTTGGGTGCTTTCAAAACTCAACACGCTCGTTAAAACGGTAAACGACGGTCTTGAAGAATACAAAATATTCGAAACTTCGCGCGCGATAGAAAGTTTTGTCGACGAACTTTCCAACTGGTATGTCCGCCGCGGAAGAGAAAGATACTGGGGCAGCGATACAACGCTGTGGACGGTGCTTGTAACCCTTTCCAAGGTTCTTGCGCCTTATACTCCGTTTATGGCGGAAAGCATTTACCGCAATCTCGTTCCGCAGTTCTATAAAGACGCGCCCGAATCCGTTCATCTTTGCTCGTTCCCGACCTGCGACGAAAGTATGATCGACAGCGAACTCGAAGAAGGAATGGAAGACGTTCTTTCTATAGTGCTGCTCGGCAGAAGCGCGAGAAATTCGTCTAACGTCAAGAACAGACAGCCGCTTAGCAAGCTGTATATCGCTACCGACAAAACGGTTAAACTTACCGACGGGCTTTACGAGATAGCAAAAGACGAACTTAACGTAAAACAGTTCGAACTGCTGCACGACGCGGGCAGATTCGTAAGTTATAAAATCAAGCCGCAACTTAAAACGCTCGGACCCAAATACGGCAAAAAGCTTAACGCTATCCGTTCTTTCCTTGAAAACTGCAACGCAGCCGAAGTCGTGGCGACGGTAAAATCGGGCGCGACCTATAAGACGGTTATCGACGGCGACGAAGTCGAATTCGCGCTCGACGATCTGCTTATCAGTTCCGAAAGCGCGGAAGGTTATGTTTCCGCAAGCGAAAACGGGCTTACCGTCGTTCTCGACGTTCATCTTACGCCCGAACTTATAAACGAAGGTATACTGCGCGAAATCGTTTCTAAAATTCAGACGATGAGAAAGGAAGCGGGTTTCGAAGTTACCGACAGAATAGTTTTGCGCTATAAGGCGGACGGAAAATCGCTCGAAGTGCTTAAATCGAGCGAAAACGAACTTAAAACCGCCGTTCTTGCGGCAAAGGTCGTCGAAGAAGATCCGTCGACGGCGGGGTACATGAAAGAATTCACGGTAAACGACGATAATGTCGCGTTGTCCGTAGAAAAATTCAACGCGTAAGGTGGCGGTATGAGAGCAGCCGATAAATGGCATGATTACACCGTCATCGCAACCGGCGACGGTTATAAACTGGAGCGATGGGGCAAGGTGGTTCTGCTTCGCCCCGATCCGCAGGTTATATGGAAACCTTCGATCGACATGTCCGCCTATAAGGGGCTTAACGCCAAGTACACGCGCAGCGAAAGCGGCGGCGGCAGATGGGAATATTACGGAAAAGTACCCGACGAATGGACGGTTTCTTACGACGATATGACCTTCAAAGTCAAACCCATGGGCTTTAAGCATACGGGGCTTTTTCCCGAGCAGGCGGTCAACTGGGATATTATGCGCGGACTTATACGCAATGCGGATCGCCCGATAAACGTTCTTAACCTTTTTGCTTACACGGGCGGGGCGACGGTAGCCTGTCTGAACGCGGGCGCGTCGGTCTGCCATGTGGACGCGGCAAAGGGTATGGTAGAGCGCGCGGGCGAAAACGTAAGACTTTCGGGCTTACAGGATAAACCCGTAAGATTTATAGTGGACGACTGCAAAAAGTTCGTTCAGCGCGAAATCCGCCGCGGCAGAAAGTACGACGCAATAATTATGGACCCGCCGAGTTACGGGCGCGGACCCAACGGAGAAATGTGGAAACTGGAAAACGAACTGTGCGATCTTGTAGATCTCTGCACGCAGGTCTTATCCGATCGTCCGCTTTTCTTCCTTATAAACAGTTATACCACGGGTTTGCAGCCGCAGGTGCTTAAAAACGTGCTTACCCTTGCTATGAAAGGGTATGACGGCGAAACCGACGCTTACGAAGTGGGGCTGCCTACCGAAGAAGGTATTGTTCTTCCGTGCGGCGCAAGCGGTCTGTTTATAGGCAAATAACGGTCGGCTTTATCCGGCTTTATGGTCGCGCTGTTTCGATTTATCTGCAAAACGCCGGACAACGAGCCGAAAGCCTGTATTTGATTTGTAAAAAACCGTACAAAGCAATACGAATAGAAAAATAATCGGAGTTAATCTAATGACAATGAAACCCGAAGATCTTGTGGTTCTTCACGAAGACAACCATGTAATAGTTGTGTTAAAACCGCAAAACGTGCCATGCTGCGAAGACGAAACCAAAGATACCGATCTTCTCACGGTGGTAAAAGAACACATTAAAATAAAAGAAAACAAGCCCGGAAACGTTTACGCGGGGCTTGTTCACAGACTTGACCGCGTAACCGGCGGCGTTATGGTTTTTGCCAAGAGTTCAAAAGCCGCTTCGCGACTTTCTCAGCAGATGCGCGAAGGCGATTTCGAAAAGAAGTATTCGGCGGTTGTGGTAGGAACTCCGCATGAAGACCGCGCGATTCTGCGTCATTACGTCAAGAAAAACCCCGTAAACAATATGGTTTACGTCTGCGGACAGACGGTCGAAGGCGCGAAATTCTGCGAACTCGAATATTTCGTTCTGCAAAAAGAAAAGGGACTTTCGCTCGTTAAAGTCATTCTGCATACGGGAAGAACGCATCAGATTCGCGTGCAGATGTCTGCAATCGGCTGCCCGGTTTACGGCGATATGCGTTACGGCGGAGCGAACGCGGTTAAGGGCAATCTCGCTCTGTGGGCTACCGAACTTGCCTTTACGCACCCGGTTTCGGGACAAAGGCTTGTGTTCAAAATCGAACCGCCCTTGGATAAATCGCCCTGGAATATCTTCAAAACCGAAAAATATATCGAAAATTTTTAATTGGCCGTTTGTGTGGCCCGGCGTGCTTAAATGTGCCGACGGTTACAGAATGCCCCGATAAACCGTTCAATCTGATAGTTTTACGCAAAACGGAGAGAAAAAAATGAATTTTATGTCGGATTCGATTAACTTTCTTGCCGAAAACTCCAAAAATATTTTTTCGTTCATAACCGACAATTTTGTGGGAATGGACGTTGTTTCGGTAATAAAAATGATCGCTATGTGGGTGATAGGCGGGGTGCTTATCTTTCTTGCGATTAAAAAGGATATGGAGCCGTCGCTTTTGTTGCCCATGGGCTTCGGCGCGATTTTATGCAATCTGCCGAACTCGGGCGCGATAGGCGAACACGGCGTTTTAACAGTGCTTTACAACGCGGGAATAGCAAACGAACTTTTTCCGTTGCTTCTGTTTATAGGTATCGGCGCGATGATCGATTTCGAACCGATGCTCGCTAACCCCAAATTGATGCTTTTCGGGGCGGCGGCTCAGTTCGGTATTTTTATAACAATGAGCCTTGCCGCGCTCGTTTTCGGCAATCTTATCGAAGCCGCAGCAATCGGAATGATAGGCGCGGCAGACGGTCCTACGGCGATAGTCGTGGCAAACACTCTTAAATCCACGCAGGTAGGCTCTATCACGGTGGCGGCATATTCATATATGGCGCTCGTTCCCATTATTCAGCCGCCCGTAATAAAACTTCTGACTACAAAGAAAGAACGTCTTATCAGAATGCAGTACAGACCGCAGTCTGTTTCAAAACTGACAAAAATTCTTTTCCCGATATTCGTTACGGTGATTGCGGGGCTTGTAGCTCCCGGTTCGGTCGCACTCATCGGGTTCCTTATGTTCGGCAATCTTTTAAGAGAGTGCGGTGTTCTCGGTTCGCTTTCGGAAACGGCTCAGAACGTGCTTGCAAACCTTATCACGCTGCTTTTGGGACTTGTTGTCGCTTCGCAGATGCAATACAATAAGTTTCTTCAGCCGTCCACGCTTATTATTCTTGCGTTAGGGTTGTTTGCATTCGTTTTCGATACAGCGGGCGGGGTAATCTTCGCCAAGATTTACAACCTTTTTGCCAAAGAAAAAATCAATCCTATGATAGGCGCGGCGGGTATTTCGGCGTTCCCGATGTCTTCGAGAGTTATTCATAAAATGGCTCTTAAAGAAGACCCGCAGAACTTCATTCTTATGCAGTCGGTAGCCGTAAACGTTTCGGGGCAGATCGCGTCCGTTATAGCGGGCGGGCTTATTCTCGGATTTTTCGGCTGAAAATGAAATTTGTTGACGGAGTGATATTATGAAAATGTTAAAAATGTTGCTTGACGCAACAGAGTCGTCTGCAAGCGTCGCGGATAAACCGCTCGATATAAACTTCAGCGGCGAAACTTTTGTCGAATCGCTTAAATATATGGGCATCGGAATGGTGTGTATTTTCGTCGTTGTAGGGGTAATCGCGCTCGGCGTGGGTATTCTTAACAAGGTGACGACAAAGAAAAAGCTCGCGGCGCACGACAAAGAAAACGACGCCGAAGCCGAATAACGGGGCGAAAGATTGCCAGATTGACCAAGAGATTTTTCGTTTATCGTCTTATTTGATTGACAAAAGAGAAATCCATGTGTAAAATAGTAGATATTATGAACAATTATGTGCGGCAGACCGCTTTTTCGGCGGAAAATGCTGTCCGTGCTGACTAATTTGGGGAGTTTTTACCTTATGAAAATGAGAAAATTTACCGCATTTATTATCGCAGTCGTTGCGATATTGGCGACTTTTTCGTTTTTAACGCCTGCATCGGGTGTTTACGCAGCCGATCCCGCCGGTACCGAAGCCGACTTTATCAATGGCTATAAGTATTATTATTCGAACTTCGTTTTCGAAAAACTTAACGAAAAACTCGGTGAAGCGGATAAAGCGAATTACGCAAAGTATACTTATAAATTTTCGTTCACGCTTAAAGGCGCGTCCGAAGAAGATAAAACAAACGCTACAAAATACACCGTGAAATCGGATAAAAACGGTCTTACCGGCGACGGCGAACAGATTAAGTTCAAAGCGGCGGGCGAGTATGAAGCGACTGTTTTCGGTACCGCTATCGATAAAGACGCCGATACCGATACCGAAGTAACCGGAGTAACCTTTACTGTTGCCGATTACGACGATACCAAAGATTACCTCAAGATTTCTTATAACAATCCCGACGAAGTCGAAACCGAAAACGCTCTTAAGACCTATCTTGCGGACGTACAGGAAGCGGCTAAAAAAGACTACGGC
Source organism: uncultured Clostridia bacterium (assembly GCA_934292955.1). The sequence continues at coordinate 9,926 of CAKQXZ010000007.1, read as the reverse complement.
GGCGATTTCGTTTATCCGTCGGTAAAAAGCCTTGTAACTACCAGCGTACTCGATTATAAAAATCTTAAACTTACGCTTTATTACATGACTCCTGATTCGTCGTCTTTCAGCTCGACTTCTTCGTCAAGCACTTCGGGTAAAAAGTTCGAACTTTCTACCCATGGCACTTACGTTTACTATGTAACGCTTGCCGATCCCGAAGGAAACGGCGTTGTGTTCGATTATAACAAATACGAAGCCGAAACGAGAACGGACGCTGCGGGCAGTCCGGTTGTATGGCTCAAAGAAGACGAAACCGATAAATACTACATTATCGATAAAACTCCTGCCGGAAACGAAACGGGTATTACGGTCAGATACGTTTACGAAGCGGGTACAGATAAAGTCGTTTGCCCCGTCTTCTCTTTCGATTTCAACGGAACCAAAACGCCTGAAATAGTTATCGATAGTAATAACGTTCATAAGGGCTGCAAAGGTCTTACCTATAAAGAAATCAAAGAATATATTACTGTTGTTTCGGTGGATAACAGCCAGACCGAATATCGTCTTTACTACTCGAAAGTAAAACTTTCCGACGCGCAACTTGCCGCCGATCAGTGGAAAAAGACTTTTGACGGAGCGCTCGATACTTTCGACGCAGACAACGTTACGAACAGCCTTTACGACGTAACCGACGTTAAAGCGTTTGCGTTCGATCAATCCGCAAGAACTTTCATGGTTGCCGAAAACGGCTACTACTATGTTGCCTGTGCGGTTGCAAACGAATTCGGCGACGCTTCCGGCTATCTGGAAATCGAAGGAACCAACACGTTGACCAAAATCAGCTATGCTCGTAACTGGGGCGAATTCTTCAAGAATAACACCACTTCGGTTATATTCCTTGGCATCGCGGTTCTTTCCTTTATCGGCTTGCTACTTGTAATATTCATTAAGCCCAAACAAACCGAAATCGCAGAAAACGATACCCCGAAGAAAAAGGGCTGATAACTTAACGCATTAAGACGGGCTGAACTTAGTCCGTCTTTTTTGTAACCGTAAAGACAGAAATGATTGCATTTATAAAAAAGATATTAACAAAATACCGCGAGCAGATAGCATATCTGTTTTTCGGCGGGCTTACGACTCTTGTAAGTTGGGGCGTTTCGTCGTTGCTGTTTTACGTTGTGTTCGGTAAAAACAACGATTATAACGTTCTTTCCAATGTTATATCGGAATTTGTTGCCATAACGTTTGCGTACGTAACCAATAAACTTTTCGTGTTCTGCAGCAAAACGCCCGATTTCAAAAGCTTTATAAAAGAAATGGCGTTGTTTTACGCGTTCAGAATAGCGTCTACGCTCGTAAATATCGGGGCGATGTATCTGCTTGTAAACACCTGGAAATTCGAATTCTGGGTATGCAAGATTGCAGTTAACGTTGTTGTTATTATCCTTAATTATTTATTTTCCAAACTGTTTATTTTCACCAAAGGTGCCAAAAACACGACCGAAAGCGTTTCGGGCATCGAAGAAAAAGTTTTAACCGAAGATGAAAAAGACAATTGATTTTACAAGCGGTTATTCAAGCCAAATGTTTTTTATAAAGAGTATTGCCGATATTACTTCAGGCGATATAAAAAAGCAGAGCAAGGTTTTAATACTTATAAGCGAAAAAATAGACGGCGAAATTGCCGACGCAGTAGAAAAAAACATATTTGCGGCGGGTTCGGTTCCTTTTATATTCCGTCTTCAGGACGGAGAAAAATGCAAAACTATCGATAACGCGCTGAAGATTTCCGCATTTTTAAGCGATAACGGCTTTACCGTAAACGACATTATTATAAATATAGGCGGCGGTACGGTGTGCGATCTCGGCGGGTTTGTGGCAAGCGTGTATAAGCGCGGAATAAAATATTTTAATCTGCCTACGACGCTTTTGTGCGCGGTAGACGCCTGTTTCGGCGGAAAAACCGCGATAGACTGCGGCGGAATAAAAAACCTTTGGGGTACCTTTTATCAGCCCGCAAAAGTGTTTATCGTAAGCGATATTATAGATGATCTTCCCGAAACCCTTATTAAAGCGGGTATGTCCGAAATAGTGAAATATGCAGTTATAGACGGCGAATTTTTCGATTATCTGACCGCTTTGCCGATAGATTTGTTTAACGCAAAACTATCCGAAATCACGCAGAAATGTCTTGAAATCAAGGCTAAAATCGTTGTTCGGGACGAAAAAGATAAAGATATCCGCCACACGCTTAATTGCGGACATACGGTTGCTCACGCCGTGGAAATAAAGAGCGGGTACAGTATAAGTCATGCCGACGCGGTGTCGTTAGGACTTATTTCCGAAACCGAAATCGCGTATAAAGTCGGGCTTATTTCCGAGCAGCGATATCACGCGCTTAACGTGTTATACGGCAAATATTTCGGCGATCACGCAACGCTTTCGGGCAGAGATTTGTCTGAACTTATTCCGTACATGTCGCATGATAAAAAGAATAAAAGCAATAAAATATGTTTCGTACTGCCTTGCGAAAACTCGGTTAAGGCGGTCTATTATACCGAAAAGGAGATATTAAAGGTAATCGGTTATGGATATTCTTACAATCAATAATCTGACCAAGAATTACAAGCGGAAAACGGCGGTAAACAACTTGAATTACTCGCTGAGCGAAGGCAAAATTCTTGGGCTTTTAGGTCCTAACGGCAGCGGAAAAACCACTTTGCTTAAATGTATTGCAGGGCTGCTAACTCCCGAGAGCGGCAGTATTTACGTTTGCGATAAGCCTGTCGGAATCGAAACGAAAAAACTCGTTGCCTATCTGCCGGACAGAAATTTCCTGTGCGAAAGTATGTCGGTCGGGCAGTTCTTCACTTATACGGGCGATTTCTTTTCTGATTTTGACAGAAGAAAAGCCGAAGATATGGTCGCTCGGCTCTTTATCGATATAAACTCGCCTATAAAATCGTTATCAAAAGGCAATAAAGAAAAGCTTGCGCTTATAACGACTATGAGCCGCGAAGCAAAGTTATATCTGCTTGACGAGCCTATCGCCGGCGTCGACCCTGCCGCGCGCGACTACGTTATTTCTACTATACTCGAAACATATTCGCCTCATTCTTCGGTCGTATTATCAACGCACCTTATCGCCGATATAGAAAATGCGCTTACCGACGTAGTGTTTATTTATAACGGCGAAATCACTCTTGCGGGCAAAGCAGACGTTGTAAGACGTCAGACGGGGCGCACGATAGATCAATTATTCCGGGAGGATTTCAGATGCTGAAGAGTTTATATAAATACGAATTCAGATGGATGTTCTTCAAGGTCTTAATTGTCTGGGCGTTAATGCTCGGTCTTGCTACTTTGGGGTATTTAATTCAACTTAACTCCGAAATTTTTGCGGACAGAATTTCCGAAATTCCCGTGCTGTTTACAATGAGCATTATATCGAAAACGGCGATTGACAGTTTTTTGAATATTGCGATTTCTATGTCGTTCACGTTCTGTCTCGTGCTTGGGGCGGTAAGGTTTTATCGTAACATTTATTCGAGCGAAGGGTACTTTACCTTGTGTACGCCTATAAGTCCCGCCGCACATGTGCTTTGCAAATTTGTGGTTACCGTCGTATATATTTTTGCTACCGCGTGCGTTGCTATGCTTGCAATAGTTATAAGACACGCGGGCAATATCGGAGAGTATCTGAACGGTATTATAGAAGCTGTAAAAAACTGGGCTCTAACGACCGATTCTGTCTTACTAATATTCGAAATGATTCTTGCGGGGCTTGCGCTTATTGCTTTTTCGGTGTTCAAATGTTATCTTGCAATATCTTTCGGACAGTGCATCAGGAACAGAGTTTTCGGCGCGGTATTGTTCTATTTCATTATCGATTTTGCAATTGAAATACTCGTTATCGTTGCAATGTGCGTTTGGGTTATCTTCGTTATCAATTCAAATATCGGCAATGAAACGGTTATGATACACAGCCTTATGTGGTGCGTGATACTCGGTACTTCGGGCTTGGCTGTCGGCTCTGCATGCATCGTTATAAACAGACTTAAACACAGACTTAATCTTGAATAAAGGGCATATTTAATAATAATTATAAAAATCGGTTGCAACAAACAGTTGCAGCCGATTTTTTGTGTCATGTTATCCTGAGTGCTTACTTGCTCGGCTTACGAAGGATCCATACACGCAGTGCCGCACTTGCTGATAATCTACGCGCGTTCATTTTTATGCGGCTGACGCCCTGATGTTTCGACTGCGCTTCGCTCCGCTCAACATGACGAGCAGGGCGTTTGAGTAGTGCGGAAAAAATAAAAAATATGGCGCGGGGAAATCCCTGCGCCATATGAATGTGTAACTTTGAATTTCAATTATTCGCCGTCGGTTTTATCCGATTGTTCGGTTTCTTCGTTGTTTGACTGAAGTTTGTCGTTATTGTTGATTTCGGGGTTATCGTAATCATATTCTTCGACTTCTTCGTCATCTTCATCGGTTTCGTCGTCGGAGTCGTCTTTAGCCGCAAGTTTCTTAGCTATTGCTTTTTCGCCTGCGATCTGTCTGCTGTCGCGATTGTAGAATTCAACCGATTTGGATCTCTTGGATTTATTCTTTTCGACAAGCGTCTTAATAAGGATAACTACGAGCAGGATAATGAGAACTGCCGCGATGATTATCGAAGTAATCTGCAATGCCCAGTTGAAAGAAGATCCGTCGTTAACGGATTCGGACGACGATGAAGAAGAACTGCTGCTGTCGTCGCTGCTGTCGTTAACGGTAACGTCGTGTTCGTGTTCAACGTCGATCGTGCCGAAGTCCGCATAAACGATTTCAGCCGAGCTGTCCGCGTTCTTAAGTTGTTTGTAAACAACGGTCGCTTCGTAGTCTTCGCTGAATTTTCTGTAAACCTTAGAATCTTTATTGCCGGAGCTGCTGCTGTCTTCGTCGGTTTCTTCGTCGATGATCTTGTTGTAAAGGATAACGGTGTTCGGGCGAGTGTATTCTTCTTCGGTTCCCGTAACAACGGTAAATCCTTTATTGGTAAGTTCGGCAAGTTTAAGGTCTTTATCAACGGTGGTTACTGAGTAATTATCGAAGTAAACTGCGTCGTTTATGTCAACCGAGTTGCCGTCGCGTGCGCCCAGCCAGAATTCGGGTCTGTAAGTTCTGGATTCGTTGCCGGTCGTAATAAGCATTCCGACGGTGTACCATTTAACTTCGTCGCTGTCGGGACCGGTGAACGTCTTGCTCAGTTTTTCGGTAAACTTCGCTTCGTTAGTGAAATCGATGGTAACGTCGTCTTCGTTGAGCGACCATTTCTTGGGCGCTATATCGAGAACTTTGTATCCGTTAAGAGCGTCGGTGCTTGCAAGATAGAAGTTTGCAACCGCGCCTTTGGTAGCGTAAACGCTGAAAGAAATGTAATACGTCGTGTTAGCAGACAGGGTGGCGGAAGCACCGATAAAGCCGTAAGGCGCGCATTCCGTGCCGACTGCTTTGATGTACATAGGCTGAACATATTTGTTAGAGTTGAACGCCGCAAGCTGACTGAGAACGCTGTCCGTCGTTTCGTACTTGCTGTTCACAAGACCGCCTTTAACGCTGTCGGAATTATAGCCGTAAGCGGTTCCTGTTCCGCCGACGGGAACAGTGTTTGCCTTTACGAACTGATAGCCGTTGACGTAACTTACCTTGCCGGTGGTTTCCATAGCGACCTTATCGCTTTCGGAATAACCGAAAGTGTAACTGTCGTTTTTGGTGTCATCTTCGTCGGACGCGCCGTTAGGCAGGTCGGCAGAGAGTGAAACTTTCTTAGCGTATGCGTAAGAAGAAGTATCGGCAATAGCATAATCGTCCGCGGTCAGCATATAGCCTTCAAAGTCGGCTATTACGGCAAAACCTTTGGTAAGATCCCAGCTTGTCTTGTTTTCTTCGGTGGTGCCGAATGTAAGTTCGAGCTTGAATTCTCTGTCAACTTTTTCTTCGGTTTTGGTTCCGATGGTGTTCGAAACGAAAACAACGTATTGTCTCCAACCGTTATAGTTGTCGTTTTCGTAGTCGTTGGTATTTTCGTTTGCGATTACGGTCGTCTTAACCCAATTTGCTTCCTCTTCGTTCGCGCCTGCTTTACCGAGATCGATAAGGGTAGCGGTAAGAGCGTTGGTATAACGATCGTCTGCGACTTCGGCTTTTACCCAGAAAGAAAGTTTGAGATATTCTTCGTAACCTAAGGTAAACGTATCGGTCGTGTATTTGTAACTCGTTGAAGTTTCGAAGTTGAACGCGATTGCTTTTCTGAGCGATTCGTCGGCTTCTTTGACTGCGGGAAGTTTATCGAGATCTTTGAACGTGTTGGACGAGTAAAGACTTCCGAGTTCCCAAACCTGAGTAAGCGAAGCGTCGGGATAACTTCCGTCAACTTTTTCGAACGAGCCGTTGAGCTTATCGTCGAAATACATTTTGTTCGCTCTTGTATGAGAAAGCGCGTATTTAACTTCGGTATAGTAATCTTTAACGGTGTTTTCGTTGTATTCTTTCTTTTCGCCGTTGGCTTTGTAAGGATCGCTTTCGGCTCTTTCCTGAGTATAAACGAATTTTTCGCCGTTATCTTTGTAAGTGTTGTTTTCGCCGTCTTTGTAAAGATTTACGGAAGCTTTGATATCGCTTGCGCCGACTGCGGTTTCGTATTCGGTTTTGCTTATCGTTCTGAAATGAGCGTTATCGAAGAAAGCGTAACCTTCAACGTATTCGGTGGTGATTTCGTTGGAGCCGAAACCGAGACCGAGAACCAGTCTGAAAGAAGACGTCGAGAAATCGGACGAAGAGAGATATACGGTGTATTTAGCCCAGTTGCCTTTCGTATCGATATTCTTAAGAATAAGGGGAGCTGCGGAAGAAGAAACCGTGCTCTGAACGGCAATGTACGCGCCGAAATCTTTACCTGCTACTTTGCCTTCGATATCCGATTTAAGGTCAACGGTGTTGATCCATACGGAAAGTTCTGCATATTCGTTGCGGGCAAGCGTAACGCTTGCGGACGTGAATTTACGCGCGGTACCTTCGTTTGCGTTGTTGGTAAGGTTGTGAAGCATAAGAATCTTCGTACCGCCGGTAAGAAGTTTGTCTTCGTTGTCTTCGCCTTCGCCGCCGTTGAACTTTTCAAGCGTATAAAGTTCTTCTTTGTTGATAAGACCGTAATATTCGGGAGTGCGGGGGTTGACTTCGGGAGCTTTCTCTTTGGAAACGAGAATTGCGTATCTGTCGTCGTCGGTATCGATAATGCCGGAAGACGCTTTGCCCGCGGGCGCGCTCGAAGAACCGATGCTGTCGCTGCCGATGGTCCAGCTTGTAGAAGAACCTGAAACGGGGAAGTCGGTATCTTTCTTAGTGAAAGTAGTATACTCGAAATCGCCGTTTTTCAGTAACTGAGTATCGGTGGGATACTTTGTTTCTTCGGTACTGCTGCTCGAACCGGACGACGAACTGTCGTTATTGTTGTTGCAGGCAGCAAGAACCGTGGAAAAGCAAAGTGTGACCGAAAGCAGGATAACGAGTAAAGATTTGAGATCAAACTTGTTTGCTTTTTTCATTGTTACACCTTTTTAATGAAATTAGTTGCATTTTGTTGCTTTTTACACTTTCCCTATTATACATTATTAGAATGCATAAAGCAATATTTTTTTTGACGGTTTTGAAAAAACATCAATAAATTACTAATTTTTTGCCATATTTTTTTGCTTTCGGACTTGCCTGAAAGTCGTTTTTTCGTATTAAAAAATCAAAACGGCGAAAAATAATTTTTATGAGCGGAAAATCAGGTAAGAAATTCTTAATTCAGGCGGGATCGGGTGCGGCGATCGGGTTCATAAACGGTTTTTTCGGCGGTGGCGGCGGAATGATCGCCGTTCCGGTTTTAGAGCGGTGTTTCGGGTTCGAAAATAAAAAATCGCACGCCACGTCGATTGCGGTAATTTTGCCCGTGTCGATTGTCAGCGCGATCATTTATCTTATCGGCGCAAAAATAGAATGGGCGATTTTAGGCGTTTGTACGGCAGGTGTGTGCGCGGGCGGCGTGCTCGGCGCGATTTTGCTTAAAAAGGCGCAAAACAAAGTAGTCGGTTACATCTTTTGCGTGGTCATGCTTATAGCGGGCTTGCGTATGCTTTTTTAGCGGCGTTTTTTACATGAAGTTTTATCGATTGTGTTTTTGCAGGGGCGACTGTTATATTTTTGGGCAAATATTGCATTTTGGTCGCGACCGTTACATATGAAGTTGTTTGGAATATTTATCGCCGGGGTGGCGGGCGGCGTGCTCGGCGGAATGGGAATGGGCGGCGGCACGTTGCTCATTCCCGCGCTTACCGCGTTGTTCGGAATAGATCAGAAGTTTTCGCAGACCATAAATCTCGTCGCATTCATACCGATGGCGGCGGTCGCGCTCGTTCTTCATGCAAAAAACGGGCTTATCGAAACAAAAGGAATGCCGCTGCTTGCCGTTTTCGCTCTGATTTTTTCGGTCGGCGCAAGTATTTTAGAAAAATTTATCGGTGCGTCTTTTCAGAAAAAAGCGTTCGGAATTTTTTTAATCGTGCTTGCGCTCTTTCAGGTGCATGAATTGCAAAAAGCGGGCAATAAGACCGATAACGGCTCTTTCGACAAAAATCGACAAACGTCCAAAAATCAGAAAAGTAGTCAAAAAACTTAATTTTTCGGCAAAAAATTATACAACTTGCACAAAGGTATTTATCCGAACTTTATTATTAAAATCGCAAAAATATAAAACTAATGCAAAAATAAAAGCAAAAATGCGCCTAAAGAATGTATTTTTTATCGTGTGTAAAAAAGTTTCTTGATTTTGGTAAAAAAATTGCACAAAAAAAGCAAAAAAGTCTTTATTTTTGGCTCGGCTTATGGTATAATGAACTCGCTTGAGTCAAAGTGCATTCCGAACGTTACCGACCGTGTCGGTTTGCAATTCAATAATAAATAAAGAGAGGCAGTTTTTGTGGAAAAAATCGGTATTATCGACCTTGGGTCGAATTCTGCACGTCTTGTAGTAGTGCAGATGCTGGGCGAAGGACACTTTATCGTCGTCGACCAGTTGAAGGAGAGCGTCCGTCTGGGCAAAGATATGGAGCGCGACGGATTTCTGAAGGTACAGCGTATTCAGGAAACGCTTAAAACGCTCAAAATGTTCCGTCGTTTGTGCGACGCGCACGGAATAGACAGAATTATCGCCGTTGCGACGGCAGCCGTCAGGCGCGCTAAAAACCAGCGTAGTTTTCTTGACGAAGTCGCTAATTCCTGCGGTATCAAACTAAAAGTTTTATCCGCCGAAGAAGAAGCAATGTATGTATACCGCGGCGTTATAAACACGATGGATATTCCCAAAGGGGTAATTGTGGAAATCGGCGGCGGCTCGACCAAACTCGTTTATTACAACAGACGTAACCTTCTTCATTACGAAACCTTGCCTTTCGGAGCGGTAACTCTTACCGAACTTTTCGCAGGCGACGGATTAAAACCCGAAGAACAGGCTGCAAAGGTAGAAGAATTTTTTACCGAACAGCTTAAAAAAATCGAATGGCTTTCCGAAGTCGACGAAGACGCACAGCTTATCGGCGTGGGCGGTTCGTGCAGAAGTCTTGCGCGTATCAGCAAGGCAATGAAGAAAAGCCCGTACACGATCGTTCATAACTATCATATTCCGACAGACGATTTCAACCTTATATACAACACAATCAAAGGTCTCGATCTCGACAAAAAGAAACGTCTTAAAGGCGTATCTTCCGACCGTGCGGACATTCTGCCGAGCGCGCTTGCCGCTGTAAGTTCGGTTATCAAATGCAAGAACTTCAACGAAATAGTTATAGCGGGTTGCGGTCTGCGAGAAGGGCTTATGTTTAATTACGCAATGCCGATGACTATCGAAAAGC
>CAKQXZ010000006.1 GCA_934292955.1 uncultured Clostridia bacterium | reverse complement strand
GTAGGTAACAGTGAGCGCGCCTGCGGACAAAGATCCGTGAACGGCACCCGCGGCACCCGCTTCCGACTGCATTTCTGCCATGCGCAGTTTCTGACCGAACATGTTAAGTCTTCCCGCAGTCGCCCATTCGTCCGCATACTCCGCCATAGGAGAAGACGGGGTTATGGGGTAAATCGCGGCTACTTCGGAGAAGGCATAGGCTACATGGCTGGCGGCGGTATTGCCGTCAATAGTCATTTTCTTCATTGGATAAACCTCCGGTATTGTTTTGTGTTGTAATTTTAATCGCACAGGGAAAGGCAGACCCGACGTCTGTCAAATCCCACTTTATTTATTATACATTCACGCCCGATATAAGTCAATGATAAAACGTTATTTTTTGACACTTTTAACAGTTTTTTTATTGTAATTGCATATTTGAATTTACGTAAAGTGTATTTTTTGTTAGCATACGCTTACAGCGGCTTTTTCAGAATTTTGTTGTAAGCGCGGGGATAAACGTCCGAAGTTTGCTTTATTTTTTCTATTAAAATAACGCATCTTTCGCCAGCAACGCCGTTAAGCGCGTATTTGTTTACCGAAAGCAATCTGCAACCGAGTTTTTCGGCAGCCCTTCCGGCATTATTTATTTCTTCTTCCGAATAGTTTTTATAAAATACGCCCTTTCCGCCGATTTTAAGGCAGGGTAAAGTAAGTTCGCATAAAACAGCCGACGGAGCGACGGCGCGCGCCGTTACATAATCAAATATTTCTCCGTTTTTCCGCGCAAACTCTTCGGCTCTTGCATTCACCGTTACAAAATTATCGAAATTAAGCGCGGTTTTTACTTGCTCGAGATATCCGCATTTTTTTGCGTTCGATTCCACGAGAGTAAAATCAAGGCTTTCGTCCGCAATTTTTAGCGGAACGGACGGAAAACCGCCGCCCGAACCTATCTCGAGAACGCTTTTTCCGCTTTCGAAATATTTTAAGCCCGCAAGACTGTCTGCAAAATGCTTAAGATAAACGTCGTTTTTTTCGGTAATCGCGGTAAGATTGAATTTTTTATTTGTTTCGGTCAACAATCCGTAAAAGACGTCGAATTTGTTTTTCTTATTTTCGTCAAACGAGGTTGTCAACATACAGTAATCTATATTCATAGCAAAAATAATAACACATCGGCAAAATAAAGACAAGCAATAACCCTTAAAAGGTAAATTTTTCGAATAAAAATGCTTACCTTTGTGGATAAATCGGTAATTCACAAAAATAATAAGATTATCCACAGTTATCCACCGTTAAAAACTGTGGAAAAGTGGATAACTTTTTACGTTTTGGTGGACAACTTAGTAAAATCGGTCGAAAAAAGGGATAAAAACACCGCAAGAACGTAAAAATATCGGAATTGCGACCTATTTATTTGATTTATTTTTTAATATATTATATAATAAGAATAACGGTTAAAAACGGAAAGTCGGGTTTAGGGGCTATGGCGGTCGGATAGGGTTTTATAAAAATCAAACGACCGTAAAACGGAGTTATCCACCTTCGATCCGGCTATCCACAGACTTATCCAAGGTTTTCCACAAGAAAATCTACAGGAAATACACATTAAAATTCAGCGTAGAATACGTGATTTTAGTTGATTTCCACAAAATAACAGGCATCTACTGTTTATACTATTAAAAACTAAAAAAATATATCTAATATCATCGGAGGCAAGAATGAAAACCGTCGTTAAGGCGATAGACCTGTCGAATGCCGTCGGCAAAGTAGTAAAAGCAATAAGCGGAAAAGGACAGAACCCTGTTCTTGAATGTATCAAACTTTCCTGTAAGGGCGATAACCTTACCTTGCTTGCTACTGATACCGAAATATCTATAGAAAAAACTATTCCCGCAGAAACCTTCATGGAAGGTGAAACGCTGGTAAACGGTAAAATTTTTGCCGATCTCGTTAAAAAGCTCGAAGGCGAAGACGAACTCGAACTTTATCTCGAAGGCAATCGTCTTAAAATTACTTACAGTTCGTCATGCGGGTATATAAACGCTTTCGGCGCGGAAGATTTCCCGCTTATTAAAAAAGACCTTAACGAAAATTCTTTCACTATCTTGCAGAAAGATTTCAAAGATCTCGTTTCGCGTACCGCTTTCTGTTGTTTACAGGACGACAGCCGTCCTATTCTTAAAGGCTGCCTTATCGAAGCCGAAAACGATATGATCAACTGCGTCGCGCTCGACGGGTTCCGTCTTGCGTTCTGCCGTCAGCCTTATAAAGAACTGCACGGAACGGTCAAAGCCATTGTTCCGTCTCGCGCTCTCAACGAACTTTTAAGGTTGCTCGAAAAAGACGAAGAATATGTTACCATAATCATTCAGGGCGGTAAACTTATGGTTGAAGTTTCAAACACCGTTTTAACCGCAAGACTGCTCGAAGGCGAATATATCGATTATAAACATATCATTCCCGAAAAGTTCGTTACCGAATTCAGAACAAATAAAATCATTTTTGAAAATGCGGTTGCAAGAGCTTCGGTCGTCGCAAGGGCAATGAGTAACAACATGGTTATTCTCGACGTTAAAGAAGATTATGTAAACGTTACTTCCAATTCCGAAATAGGTACCGTAAACGAAAACGTACTTATAAATCTCGAAGGAAAAGACGTTACCATCGCTTTCAACAGCCGTTATATTATCGACTGTCTGCACGCAATCAGCGACGATTTCATTAAATTCTCATTGAACTCGCCCATCGCGCCCTGTATAATCAGACCAAACTCGGACGATAACAGTTTATACCTGGTATTGCCGATCAGAATGAATTAAATAGAATAACAAAGCGAAAAAACGTTGACAAAAGACGTTCAAATAAATAAAATAGAAAAAGCGTTTAACTTATTAAAGTTAGCAATCGGAGGAAACATAAAATGAAAAGAACTTATCAACCCAAGAAAAGACAGAGAAGCAAAGTACACGGCTTCAGAAAAAGAATGGCTACAAAGACCGGAAGAAACGTACTTAAGAGAAGAAGAGCAAAAGGTCGTCATAAACTTTCCGCGTAATCGAGCAATAGTAACTGTATTCGCGTTTTCGTGAGCGGTGTATAAGTGGATAACAGATTAAAAAAACGTAGCGATTTCGATAAAGTTTTCAAAAAAGGCAAACGCGTTTACACAAAGACCTTTTTATTCGTTTACGTTCCCGCAAAAGAACTTAAAATCGGATATTCCGTCAGTAAGAAGAACGGCGGAGCGGTTGTTCGCAACAGAATTAAACGTCTGTTGCGTGCCGTTATGCGCGAATTTATACCTGATATAGCGGGAAATTATCATATCGTAGTCGTGCCAAGGGTATCGGAATACTATTCTTTTGCTTGTTTTATGCAGGATATGAAATATGCTCTTGCAAAAGAAAAACTAATCGCAAGTAAAAATCCCGAATCGGCTGAAAAAGTGTAAAGTATTATTATGTCGCCGATAAATCGTTTTTTGATTTTTATATTGAAACTATATAAAAAATATCTGTCGAAAGGCTTGAATAGCGGATGTATTTTTACGCCTACCTGCAGTGTGTATGCTATGGAAGCATTGGAAAAATACTCCTTTTTCAAAGCCTTTACTTTAATTATTACGCGTATTTTGCGTTGTAACTCGCTTAATCCCGGCGGTTACGACCCGCCCGACGATCCGCAGGTAAAAAAATGGTTGTATTAGGGTAGTATGCATACAGACTTAACAACCGCAGGATTTTATTCAGGAGAAAAATGTCTTTTTCTAATATCCTTACGGTGGCGATATCGACCATCGGTCAAATACAAAATCAAGTCCGCCTTGACTGGCTTGGAAACATAATCAAAGCGCTGATAGAAGGGTGCGGAAGTATAGGCGTAGGAATTATAGTATTTACGCTTATTCTTAAACTGATTTCTTTACCGCTCGATATTTTTTCGCGCGTTTCGACCAAGAAAAATTCGGTCCGAATGGAAAAAATGCGCCCGGAACTTGAAAAACTTCAACGTCAGTACGCAAACAACAGTCAGTTATATCAGAAAAAAATGCAGGATTTATACAAGGAAAACGGTTACAGCCCGTTTGCCGCGTGCCTGCCGACCCTTATAAACCTTATTTTCTTTATAGTCGTTATAGGTCAGTTTTCAACATATTCCAACTACGCCAACTTCGGCGTTTTCTGCGATATGAGCGTCGCTTACGAGCAAGCGTTAGAAAATTTCGACGAAGATAATAATACTCAATATATCATCGAAACCGAAGACGAAAACGGCACAAAAACAAAGTATCTCGATCTTGTGTATTTTGCCGAACGTAACGAAGAAGTTAAGAATTTCGGATTCGATATAGTAGACAGCGAAAATAAGACCAATACGGTTTTTACTTACAATACGATCACAAGCGATAATCTTAAAAAAATATACGACGAAATCAAAGAAGACGGTTTGCTTTCGAAATACGTCGGAACTAACCTGATAGTTGAAGAAAACGGCGTTTATTCTTTCGGTGAAACAGACAAAACACCGAGCGAGCTTGCTCAACTACTTTGTACCGAAGTCGTTAACGTAAGCGGTGAAAACTTTGTTAAAAACACCATAAAAAAAGCGGGGCGCGACGCTGCCGCTGAAGAATACCGCACACACGATCTTTCGTTCCTGTGGGTTAAAAATATCTGGTCGCAGGATCTTCCGTGGGAACATCCAATAAAAGATAGTTTCGAAAAATACAATTTCGTTACGAGTTCGGGTTGTATCGCTTCGTGCAAAGCGCAGTGCGGCGGCGAAAGCAACAGAATTACAACTGTTACACCCGATCAGTATCTCGAACTTACCGGCGGACTCGAAAAAGAAAAGAAAGAACCTAACGGATATCTTATTCTCGTAATACTTTCCATCGCGACCATGCTTGTTTCGCAGATAGTCATGAATAAGATGAATAAATCTCAGGTTGAACTGTCTACGGTAGAAGGCGAAAACGGAACTTCCGCTATGACTCAGAAGATGATGACGTGGATGATGCCGCTTATGTTCGGTTTCTTCTCGTTCATGTACACGGCTTCGTTCTCTATCTACATGGTAGTAAGTTCGCTGTTCGGTCTGCTTTCGACGTTGCTCATCAATTTCTGCGTCGAAAAAGGTTTCGAACGTCAGGCGGCTAAAGAAGCGCACGATCTCGAACTTAAACGTACCGGCAGAATCAACGAGATTGAAGAAGATAAAAAGAGTAAAAAGAACAAGAATAAATAAAGACAGCCGATAACAAGGCAGTGCTTTATCGATATCGATCAAGTTGCGCCCGCGGGCGCATTAAGGAGCATGATATATATGGAAAAAATCGAAGTATACGGCAAGACTATAGAAGAAGCCGTACAATCGGGGGCAGAACAACTCGGCGTAAGCACCGAAGAAGTAGAATACGAAGTGCTTGAAGAACCCCAGAAGGGCGGACTGTTCAAAAAAGCCGTTCCCGCAAAGGTTGAAGTAAGAAAAAAACTTACAGACTCCGGGCGCGCGGTTAAGTTTCTTGAAGACGTTTTCGAAATGATCAAAGTTCCCGTTACAACGGAAATCACTCGCGACGACGATAAGATCTGCATCAATCTTATTTCGTCCAACACTCAGTTTCTTATCGGTTACAGGGGCGAACTGCTCGACGCGTTGCAGTGTCTTGCGGGCGCTGTAGCCAATATCGGAAGAGAAGATTACAAGCGCGTTGTGGTAGACTGCGAAGACTATCGCGAAAAACGCGAAGGCACTCTTAACGAACTTGCCGAAAAACTCGCAAACAAAGCGGTAAGAACGGGCAGAAAGATTCAGCTTGAACCGATGAATCCGTTTGAAAGACGTATTATTCATACCGCTCTTTCCGAAAACACCGAGGTCAAGACCGAATCGGAAGGTAAAGAACCTAACCGTTATATCGTTATCGTACCTAACGACCTGCGTGACGACAGACCTATTATGGCTGCAAGAAACAACGGCGGCAGACGCGATAATTATCGAGATAATCGTCGCGGTGAAAGATCGTTCGGCGGCGGATACCGCGGCGGAAAAACTCGTGGCGGCAGAGACGGAAGAGACGATCGTCGCGGCGGATATCGCGGCGGCAGACGTGACGACAGACGCGGCAGCGGCATGACTATTTACGGTAAACCCAAGGAAAAAGGAAATATTACTTCTTTCGGAACGTTTATCGGCAACAGCAAAAAAGACTGATAATGTTTACAGATGAAAAACGAAGCGCAATACTTCGTTTTTTTTCATGCCGTGATATCATGGCGTTATACGATGAATATAAATATAGTTTTATCGGTAATTAGTCGCAGGATAACCGTTATATCTGTAAATTACTTATATTTCGGCGGATTTTTTGCGATTAAAAATAGACAAAAAGTCGATTATATAGTATAATGGTAAAAACGAATGAGGCAACTCGTATGGGAATCAGATATAAAAGAGTGTTACTAAAAATCAGCGGCGAAGCCCTTGCGGCAGATAAAAGCAGGGGGTACGACGCGGAAACTCTTTCGCGCGTGGCAAAACAAATAGCCGAAGCCGCCAAATCGGGTGCCGAAATTGCGGTCGTCGTAGGCGGCGGAAATTTTTGGCGCGGGCGCGAATCTTTACCGATAGACAGAACGACTTCCGATTATATGGGAATGCTGGCTACCGTTATGAATGCTATGTGTCTTTGCGAAAGTATCGAAAAGTTCGGCGTTAAATCCTGCGTGCAGACCGCTTTTACCATAGAACATATTGCCGAGCCGTTCAATAAACGCAAAGCCGACGAGTTGTTGAAAAACGGAACGGTTGTCGTTTTCGGCGGCGGAACGGGGTGTCCGTTCTTTTCAACCGATACCACGGCTGCTCTGCGAGCGGCTGAAATCGGCGCGGATATATTGCTTCTTGCAAAGAATGTCGACGGAATTTACGACAGCGACCCCAATACCAATCCGAACGCAAAGAAGTTTGACTGCATAGATTATATGGAATTCGTTCGCTTAAATCTTAAAGCGATGGATACGTCTGCGGTTGTGTTGTGTAAAGAAAACAATATTCCCGTTTACGCTTTTGCGTTAGACGGCGAAAAAACGATAGAAAACGCGCTTTCGGGCGATCTTAAAGCGGGTACGCTTATAAAATAACCAAAAGGGAGAGAATTATTATGGCAGCAGATATGGAAAGAGTTGAAACAATACTTATGGAGAACGAAGAAAAACTCGAAAAAACGCTTAATGTTTTCAAAGACGATCTCGTTCAGGTAAGAGTCGGCAGGGCAAATCCCCGTGTACTCGATAAAGTTTCGGTAGATTATTACGGTACGCCTACGCCTGTTAATCAGGTGGGCAACCTTTCGGTTGTAGACGGTACTTGTTTAGTCGTCGCTCCGTGGGATAAATCTATGCTTAAAGTAGTCGAAAAGGCTATTTTACAGGCTAATATCGGTCTTACACCCACCAACGACGGTACGGTTATAAGGCTTGTTTTCCCCGCGCTTACCGAAGAGCGCAGAAAAGAACTGGTTAAACAGATCAAGAAAATGTGCGAAGACGCTAAGGTTGCGGCAAGAAATATCCGTCGCGACACGCTCGACACTTTCAAGAAAATGAAAACAAACAAAGAAATCACCGAAGACGAATTCGATAGTTTTTCAAAGACCGTCGAAGAATCGGTAAGTTCTACCATAGAAAAAATGGATAAGGCTGCCGCCGAAAAAGAAAAGGACGTAATGATTGTTTAATGGACGATCGTAAAATTCCCGTACACGTCGGAATAATTATGGACGGCAACGGCAGATGGGCTACCGCTCGCGGTAAATCGCGCGCCTACGGGCATAGGGCGGGAGCTAAAAATATCGAAAACGTCGTCGGCTATATGTTTCAAAAAGGGGTAAAAGTCATTTCGCTTTACGCTTTTTCAACCGAGAATTTTTCAAGGGAAAAAAGCGAAGTGGACGAACTTATGTCCCTTCTTAAAAGCGGACTTAAAAAATACGGAAATTACGCCGTAAAAAACCGCGTAAAACTGATTGTGTCGGGCGATATGGACTGTTTATCGGAAGATTTGCGTAAAACTATCAAAAAGGAAGTTAAAAAATCTTCCGCATTTACCGATAAGATTCTGAATATCTGCGTTGCATACGGTGGTCGGCAGGAAATCTGCCACGCGTTTAACGCAATGTGTTTGAGCGGAATAGATGCGGCAACGCCCGAAACTATCGAAAAATATTTATATACGGCTGATTTTCCGCCGCTCGATTATATAATAAGGACGGGCGGAGAGTATCGGCTGAGTAACTTTTTGTTATGGCAATCGGCTTATGCCGAGTTATATTTTACGCCCGTCTTATGGCCTGACTTTAACGAAGCCGAAGCCGAGCGCGCTCTTGCGGGTTTTGCGGAAAGAACTCGCCGATTCGGTAAAAACTAATGCTGAAAAGAACAATTACGGGTGCGGTTATCACTCTTATTGCCGTCGGATTTTTCTTATTAAGGCAACTTGTCGATTACAGACTGTTCCTTATTATGATTTTCGGAATAACCGTCGTTGCAAGTTACGAAATCAATGTTGCGCTCGGCGAAAAAACTACGCTTTTTCAGAAAGTCGCGTGCGTAACTTCGGTAGTTGCCGCAAACGCGCTTAATTATTTCTTCGGCGCAAAAGGCATGGTTATAACCTATCTCGTGTTTGCGTGCGTTCTGATGATTGCCCCGATATTCTCGGGCGGAATAATGAATTTCGAAAGCATTGCTTATTCGATTTTTTCGCTTTTCTACCCCGCGGTGCTTTTAATTCCGTTAACGCTTATGAACGCGCTGGGCGATATTTCGTTTTTCGCGCTGGTGCTTACCTTTATTATTTCGCCGTGCGCGGACGTGTTCGCTTATCTTGTAGGGCGTACTTTCAAAGGTAAAAAACTTTGCCCGGATATCAGCCCCAATAAAACGATAAGCGGGGCTATAGGCGGTTTAATCGGTGGTATTGCGGGCAGTATTATAGTTTACGCTATAATGAAAGATCAGTTTGTTTATCACTTAAAAACCAATCCGTATGTGTATTTCGGGCTGGTCGGTCTTATCGCTTCGGTACTTACGGAAGTCGGCGATCTTGTAGAAAGTTTTATAAAAAGAAGTGTGGGTATTAAAGATTCGGGTAAAATATTCCCGGGGCATGGCGGAATGCTTGACCGTATAGACGGTCTGATTTTTGCGTCCGTGTTTATATATTTCGTTACCGCACTGTTTTAATAGTTTAGCTTAAATATTAAAGCCGTTGCGGAACAATTCCTAAAAACGGCTTTTTTTGCATATATTAGGAATTATCAGGAATGATTTTAAGGAACCGATAAATGAAGAAAATCGCTTTACTCGGCAGTACCGGGTCGATCGGTCGTCAGGTGCTTGGCGTTGTCGACAGATATCCCGATAAATATTCGATAGTTTCGCTTGCTGCAAACTCCAACGCAAAATTACTTTCGGAGCAGATAATAAAATATAAACCGATAGCTGCGGGGCTTACCGATCCCGTAAATATCGGCGAAATATCTGTTTTACCTAAAGAAACTACGCTTTACACGGGCGAACGTGCGCTTTTGCATTGCGTGCTTTCAGAAGCCGATATAGTGTTTGTTGCGGTCGTCGGTTTTTGCGGACTGCAAGCCGTACTCGAAGCGGTTAATATGGGTAAAACGGTCGCGCTTGCCAATAAAGAAGCGTTGGTTGCGGGCGGTGAACTCGTTATGCCGCTTGCAAAAAGCAAAAACGTAGAAATTATCCCTGTAGACAGCGAGCATTCGGCAATCTGGCAGTGCTTAGCTTTTGAAAAAGAACGACAGTTCAAGAAGATAATTCTGACTGCGTCCGGCGGTGCGTTAAGAGACGTGCCGATTGAAAATTTATCTTCGGTAACGCCCGAACTTGCTCTGAAACACCCCAACTGGAAGATGGGGGCAAAGATTACTATAGACTGCGCGACGATGTTTAATAAGGGGCTTGAAGTAATCGAAGCGAAGTGGTTGTTTAATGCTCCGCTTGATAAAATAGACGTGCTTATTCACCCGCAAAGCATTGTGCATTCTATGGTTGAATATGCCGATAACGCGCTTATAGCCCAACTTTCGGTGCCATCAATGGATATTCCTATACAACTTGCGCTTACATATCCCGAAAGAATAAAATCAGGGGTAGAGCCGCTTGACCTTACTAAACAACCGCTTACATTTTCCGCGGTTGACGAAAAAAGATACCCGTGCTTTAACATAGCGTTGCAGGCTGCAAAACTGGGCGGAGTTTATCCGTGCGCGGTAAGCGGCGCGAATGAAGAAGCGGTGAAATTATTTTTGAACGGCATTATATCGTATACGGAAATCGATGATTATCTTTTATACGCAGCCGACACAGTAAAACAAACCGAAGTAACGGTGGAATCGCTGGCGTTTACGGACGGAGCGGCAAGGCAAGCCGTTTACAGACGATTAAAGGAGAAAAAATGAATTTTGTATTATACAATCTCGGCGCGCTGCCGTGGCGTACTATAGGTTCGGTTGTCGTAGCGATACTCATTCTGTTGTTTATGATAACCATTCACGAAGCCGGGCATTACGCTATGGGTAAGATTTTCGGGTTCAAAATAAACGAATTCGCAATCGGAATGGGTCCCGCAATCTTCAAAAAGCAGATGAAAAACGGCGAACTGTTTTCAATTCGTATTCTTCCGCTCGGCGGGTTCTGCTCGTTTGAAGGCGAAGACGAAGACATAAACGGCGAAAGCGACCCGGGGGCGTTCAATAATAAAAAGCCATGGCAAAGAATTCTTGTTCTTCTTGCCGGTGCAACAATGAACTTCCTTGCCGCGATTGTCATTTTTATGATAGCGTTCGGCGCGTACGGTCAACCCAGTTATTACGCGTTCGAAACGGTTAATCCGCAGTCCGAATACGAATACACTTTGCAAAGCGGCGACGTCATAACCAAATTGAACGGCAAAACCATTTATCTTGCGACCGATTTAATCGGCGCGCTTAAAGGTAAAAAGGCGGGCGACGTGGTCGAAGCGGAAATTCTTCGCGGCGGAGTTCGTGCCGACGGCAACGTCAACGCGGGCGACGCTGAAGTAAAAACAATAAAGATTACGCTTTCGTGCGATCCTATGTCGAAAAGCCTTCAAGACAATCAGAAAGTTCTTGAAAGTCTGGGTATAGCGTCGTTATTCGGTATTTCGGAAAGTTCCAACGAAGATTCAAATAAATTGATGACGGGCGATTTTCTTTTAAGAATCGCAACCAAACTTCCAGAATTTAAGGACGCGTCCGGAATAGGTTCGGACGGTCTTACCGATTGCTATTATTATAACGAAGCGGGCGAAAAAATTCTTTACGCTATAAACGAAGAAAAGTATATGGCTGAAAAACGCGTTTATTCGCTTGAAAATTTGCGTGAAGAACTCCGCAAATACAGCGACGGCGATACCGTATATTTTTACATTTCGCGCGCGAAAGATAAGACCACTTCCGAACGTATTCTTCTTACCTATAAACTCGACGGCTTTACGCAGGACGTAAAGGACAGCGATCAGTTAATAGACGGTTATCTCGGCATAAAATCGGTTGCCACGCAGATGCGAATGTACGGTCTTAACGTGCATTACGGATTTTTCAAGAGTATGTGGCGCGGATTTGCCAACTCTTTCAAAACGGCGGGGTCAACGTTTGCCGCACTCGGTCAGTTGCTTACGGGTAAACTCGGGTTAGACGCGCTCGGCGGTCCCGTTACGACTATTTCGGTAACGTCGCAGTATGTGTCTTACGGGTTTGAATATCTGTTGCAGATTGCCGGCTTTATCGGCGTAAGCCTTGCCGCGTTCAACGTTCTGCCTATTCCCGCGCTCGACGGTGCAAGAGCGGTTTTCGTGCTTATCGAATGGATAAGAAAGAAACCAATAAACCGAAAGGTAGAAGGGTATATTCATGCCGTAGGTCTTATCGCGCTGCTTGTTTTTGCCGTAGGTATAGACCTTGTAAAATGCTTCTGATATAAAAAATACACTTTGCGGCGGAAGAATTTTTCGCCGCAAAAAATGTTTGCCTATTCAAAAAATAGGCTTTTATTTTGCGAAAGATAATTATTATGATTGCGCTTATAATTGTGGGTATAACCTGCCTTTTAATGATACTTAGCATACTGTTTTTTCCGCGGATAAAAATAAAAAACGCGACCGTGGATACATACTGGGTAATAGTGCTTATCGGCGCGCTGATTATTATAGGCAGCGGGCAGATCGACCCGACGCGTTTAGGCGAAAAACTTACCGAAAACAGCTCTGTTAATCCGATTAAAATACTCGTGCTGTTTATTTCTATGACGGTGCTGTCTATATTTTTGGACGAACTCGGTTTTTTCAGATTTCTTGCAAACTTCGCATTAAAACACGCGGGCGGAAGTCAGCGTAAACTGTTCACCGTTCTTTATATTACTGTATCCGTTTTAACCGTTTTTACTTCTAACGATATAATAATTTTAACGTTCACGCCGTTTATATGCTACTTTGCAAAAAACGCGAAAATAGATCCCGTGCCGTACCTTGTGGGTGAGTTTATCGCCGCAAATACGATGAGCATGATGTTTATAATAGGCAATCCTACCAATATTTACATTGCGACCGCGTATTCGGTTAACTTTGTGGAATATCTGAAAGTTATGATTTTGCCGACTGTTGCCGCGGCGTTGACTGCGTACGGTATGTTGATGCTTGTGTTTAATAAAAGGTTGAAATGCGCGGTCGAAGCCCAAAGCGAAAACGTTGAAATAACCAATAAATTTTTGCTGATAGTCGGGCTTGTCCATCTTGCGGCATGCACCGTTTTGCTTGCGATATGTTCGTATATCGATGTGGAAATGTGGATAATCTCGCTTTCGTTCGCGCTAAGTCTGATTATTTTCGCGCTTGCGTTTTACGTTATAAAAAAAGAAAAACCGGCGGCGTTGATTTCAACAGTCAAGCGTTTGCCGTGGCCGTTGATTCCCTTTGTTTTGTCTATGTTCGTTATGATTCTGTCTCTTACCGAAAAAGGCATAACAGGGGATATAGGTCGATTATTCGGCAGTTCGTACCCCGTTTTGAAGTATGGTATAAGTTCGTTTTTATCGGCGAATATTATAAACAATATTCCTATGAGCGTACTTTTCTGCCCGATTATGAACGGGCTTAGCGGATCTGCTTTGCAACAAGCGTTGTATGCGACGGTTATCGGTTCTAATCTCGGCGCGTATCTTACGCCCATCGGCGCGCTCGCGGGCATTATGTGGAGCGGACTGCTTAAAAATCACAACGTCAGATTCGGATATCTCGATTTTGTTAAGTACGGCGTGGCAATATCTTTGCCGACTCTTGCGATCACACTTGCCGTTCTTGCCTTGGTCGTATAACAAAAACCCGCTCCGTTTAACTGGGCGGGTTTAATAAATCAGGCAAATCGTCGCTATATATCTTTTGCTATATCCGATAATTTATCGTAATAACGATAACTTGAAAGAAGTTTTTGCGTTTTTTCGTAATTAAGCGAAAGCGTTTTTCCGTTTTCGTCGGCGATTTCAAGAGTATAAATATAGCCGTCGTTCAATTTAGACATAAGCGTTTTTAATGTGGTTTTTCCGTTGACGACGTAGCGTTTGCATTCTTTCACGCCGCCCGAAAGCGCGGATTTTCGCATATACATTTTAACGTAAGCCGACTGATCGGCTTTTTTTAATGCGCCGATAAGTATAAACAGCGCGAAAAACAACAACGACAGATTGATTTTATTAAATATCGAAAATACAAATAACGCAAACAAGCCTGCCGAAATAATTATTCCGCTTATTTTCATTGCGGTTATTACCTTTTTCTGCGGAAATTTAAGCGATAACGCCGCCGAAATTATTCTTCCGCCGTCAAGCGGAAAAGCGGGCAAAAGATTTATTGCGGCGATCGATAAGTTAGATAAAAATACAACGTCGGTATACGGGTATGTTTCGGGAAACAACCACCACAGCGCGACAAATAATACGCAAAGGCAGATATTAGTAAACGGGCCCGAAAGGGCGACGTGGACTTCGTCTTTATAAGAAAGTCCGCCTATAGCACCGTTAACGACCGCTCCGTACGGCATAAGCACTATTTTATTCATCTTATATCCGAGTTTTTCCGCCGCAATCGCATGCCCGTATTCGTGAATGAGTGCGGTCAGCGTATACGTCAGGAATAAAAATACTTTGCCGGTTAAGGCAAAGTATAATCCGAATATAAAGAACAGCGGGTGAATGCTCAGTTTCATTTATTGAAGACTATGGTGTTTTCTACCGCCGCATAATCGGTGAGCAGGGTGCCGTTGTCGTAAAGATATACCGACGCCTTGTCTTTGGTATGGCATACGGGAACGTTGCGGTTAACCGAATCGCCCGCCGAAAAATATACGAGATCCGCGCCTTCTATCACGCTTGAAAAATTATCGCTGTGTTTAACGGTTACGGTATAAGATCCGTCCGATTGTTTTTCTACTTTATCTATTTTGCCTTCGCATACGGGGTAAATCGCATATTCGCCGGTAACCGAAATTACGCCTTTAACAAGGGTTACGCCTTCGTTTTTTACGGGCAGATTGAGCGAAAAATCGCTGTAAACGCGTTCGTCGGCGATTTGTTCGTTAACGCTTTCGTTGCCGAAAACATTTCTGAGCAACGTATTTATTCCGCTGTTTTCCCAGAAAATATTTGTAAGAAGAATTGCGGCTATAAGCACGAACGCCGCAACAACCTGCGCGGTGATTAAATTCCCCAGTCGCTTTTCTTTTTTGGAAACGTTCGTCTGCTCTTTTTCTTCGTCTATAGCGCAGACTTCGCATTTACCTTCTGCCTGTTCGCATTCGTCTGTTTCGGCAGGCGCGGTCAGTTCTTCGTTTACCTTTTTAATAAGCGTTCTTTTCTTGAAAAAGCTCGGTTTTTTCTTTTTGTGAACGTATTCGCATGAAGAAGAAGGAACGCCTATCAGTTTTGCGTATTCGATACCGTCATTCATAATTTTGCACCTCTTTGTTACTTGTTTTATGTTATGCGCGCTTTTCCGAATGTAGAACGTTACCTTGACAAAAATGCCGATAAATTATATAATGATACAAAAATTGCACTGCGTGCGGCTCTCCGTTCGCGGTTCCGGCGGTTATCATGTATAATCTTTCAGCAGAAAATATCTCGGTTTACGTTACCGTTGCGGCAATACTTCTTGTTATCGGCTTGCTTATTTTTGCTTTTTTTCTTGCAAAAAAGAGAAAAGAGCCTAAATATACGGCAAAAGACGCGCTGCTTACTCCTACCGAAATTAAATATTACGATCTTATATCCGAAATGATCGGCAACAGATATCTGTTTTTTCCGCAGATCAATCTTGCGAGTATTATAAATAAGGAAAGCGATAACAATTCGCGCACCGATCTTTTCAGGAATATCGATTTCGGCGTGTTTGATTACAATTTTAAGCCCATACTTTTAATAGAGATTAACGATAACTCTCATTTTCGGAAAGACAGAATAGAGCGTGACGAAAAGGTCGCGAAAATTCTTAAAAAGGCAAAACTGCCGCTGTTAACACTGTGGGTGAAAGATGGAATAGATCCCGACGAGATTTATAAAAAACTTTCTTACTATCTCGATATATAACGCTAACGCATAAAACAAAAATCGGGCTATAAGTCGATTATTGCACTATACAGAGTAAAAACAGGCTGTAAAAAATTATGAAAAAACAAAAGGTTAAAGTAAAAAAGAATAAAAAAGTCGGAAGAAAAAGGGTATTATTTCCGGTAAGATTTGTTATCTGTGCGCTTTTAATTTTGGTGCAGGTGATTTTAACGTACGGTCTTATATCTCTTCTCGGCGACCAATTTATTTATGCGCAGACGGTGTTTACCGTTATTTCTATTCTGATGCTTATTCATCTGCTTAACGAAGACGAACCCGCGGCGCACAAACTGCCATGGGCTGTAGTAATTCTTGTATTGCCGGTCGTGGGCGTTATTATTTACGGAATGTTCGGAACCCCGCAACAAACAAGGCGGGCTAAAAAAAGATTCGAGCAGGTAAACAAGGAAGCGGAATTATATCTCAGGGCTAACGACGATACGCTCGACAGTCTTGAAGCGCAGTCGCCCGAAGGAAGTTCGCTCTCGCGCTATCTGCAAAACGTTTGCAATATTCCGCCATATAGTAACACGCGCGCGACATACATTCCCGGCGGCGA
The DNA here is from genome assembly GCA_934292955.1 of uncultured Clostridia bacterium. The sequence continues at coordinate 38,837 of CAKQXZ010000006.1, read as the reverse complement.
AGAGTTTTTCGATTTACTGCTCGAAGACGTCAGAAACGCTAAAAATTATATTTTTCTTGAGTATTTCATAATTACACCGGGCGAGATCTGGAACAGACTGCACGACGCGCTTATAGAAAGGCTTGCCGACGGTGTGAAAATTTATATTTTATACGACGATATAGGTAGTATTAAGAAAACCCCGTCTGTATTCGACGGCGTTTTGCGTGACGAAGGAATCAAGTGTTATAAATTCAATCCGTTCATACCTGTTGCTACCACTTTGCATAACAACCGCGACCACCGTAAAATCGCCGTGATAGACGGAAAAATCGCATATACCGGCGGGATTAACATAGCCGACGAGTACGCCAATATAGAAAAGCCGTTCGGCGTATGGAAAGACAGTGCGGTTCGGCTCTGCGGTGAAGCGGTAGACGGCTTTGTGTTCATGTTCACGCAGTTATATAATATTTTTGCTCCCGATCCGCTCGATCCCGCGGAATTTCTTGCCACGCACGAAAAGGGCGAAAACGACGGTTTTATTCAGCCTTACGGCGACGGACCGCGCCCGATGTATAACGATTATATCGGCAAAAATCTGTATCTCGGCATAATAAATTCGGCAAAAAAATATTTATATATTGCAACGCCGTATCTGATAGTGGGGTACGAGTTCGAAGAAGCGTTGATTTTTGCCGCAAAGCGCGGGGTAGACGTGCGCATCATAACTCCGCATATTCCCGATAAAAAGTATATTTTTACCATAACGCGCTCGTCCTACGCAAAACTTATGGCGGGCGGCGTTAAGATTTACGAGTACGAACCCGGGTTTATTCATTCTAAAATAATACTTTCCGACGACGAAACGGGCGTCATAGGTACAGTCAATTTCGATTACAGAAGTCTTGTTCACCACTATGAATGCGGCGCGTTCATATGTAAGTCCGGCGTGCTCAAAGACATTAAAGCCGATTATCTGAAAACCATAAATCTTAACGGCATACCGCAGACCGAAGAGAGCGCAAAGCTTAATTTCTTTGAAAAGATTGTAAAAACCATAACCGAATTGTTTACTCCGTTGTTGTGATTTCGGTTGATAGATAGCGATAGCACGTTTTTTAATTGTTGATAACTGCAAAAGTTTTTGCCGAACGCTGTCGCCTTAACCGTGTAATTGTTTGTTCATTCGTTATGCGTATTTTATATAACGTTGCGATTGCTTGCTCAACTGTTATAATTATATCGGCGTTTTGCGGGTAAAAAGGGCGGTTTTGTATAAAAAAATTAAAAAAACTTCAAAGAAAAATATATACAAATCAAAAAAAGTGTGGTACAATATAGCGGTAAACAATGCAATGCATTGTCGAAGGACGAGTCCGAATTGCGGCGTGGGGGAAATACCACTGTGTTCGCTCGGTCATAATTAAATAAATTAACGGAGGTAACACTAATGGCTTTCAAAATCAACGATACCTGCATTTCCTGCGGAACTTGCGCGGCTAACTGCCCTGTAAGCGCGATCACCGAAGGCGATACCCAGTACAATATCGACGCCGATACCTGCATTTCTTGCGGTAACTGCGCAGCCAATTGCCCTGTAGGCGCAATCGACGAAGAATAATCGCAAACACCAAAGACCGCGCAATGCGGTCTTTATTTTTATATATAAAATCGGTTTGGTAAATAAAATTTGTTTTCCGATCGGTAAGTCATAATCCGAACGCATGCCGCATATCAATTATCGTAGCAATATGCGGGAGGATTAACAGTGGTAAATAAAAAACGGACGGAAGTAGCCGATTGCATCAGACTTTCTGCTTCGAACCCGATTTCTTATTCTTTCAATACCGAAACCGAAGGTAAAATTATGTGCGTTCGGGCAACGGCGCACACGCAAAGTCAAAGCACGGTTGCGGGTGAGTGCAGAGTTACCGCAAGCGCGCTGTTCACGGCGATCTTTCAGAATGACGACGGCTTTTTTCAGAACGAAAATACCGTTACGTTCGACATAGTTTTCAAAGACGAAAGAATTGCCGAAAATTCGTTGCTTGCCATCAATTATACGGTAAACGATATAAAGTATGAACAGAACGGCGACGAGTATGTAATCAGTGCGATAATCGACTCCGAAGCCGACTTTTTGACTGTTACAGAGCATGATTATGCCGAAAATATAGACGGCGCAATCGTAAAAACTCAGGATATGGACGGCGTTTGCCGTTTAACGCGCTTTACCGCTTCGGGTGATTTCGACGGAGAAAAAGAATGCGCTTTCGAGATTGCCGCCATGCTTTATCATGAAGAGCATGTGCGCGTTACTTCTTCGGGGGCAGGTGCCGATCAGACATACGTCGGCGGCGAAATAGTTTCTGAATTTTTGCTTGTTACAAAACGCGGCGAACTTGTAAGAGAAAGTCTTGTTGTTCCCTTCCGTTTCGAAGGCGATTGTACCGATTGCCCGCCCGACGCGTTCGTTACCGTTTTTGCAGAAGTCGCTTCGGCTTCTTACAGGGTTGAAAACAGCGACGAAAAACGTTCGGTTTTATCGGGAATGTTTACGGTCGATTTCACTGTCAACGTATTTAAGCGCGTTTGTTATCACACGATCGCAGACGCATTTTCCGAAAGCGAAGAATTATATCTCGTCCGCGATGACGTGAGTTTTACTCAGGCTGCCGGAACGAAAGAACTCAAATATAAATGTTTCGGCGAAGCGACTTCAGATAAAGGCGACGATTACGTTCTCGGCGTAATCGGCAGCGGCGTTTATCCGTTCGACTATAAAAAAGACGGAAACACCCTTACTTTGTCGGGCGTAATAAAAGCCGATATCGCCGTCAGAAGTAAAGAAGGCAATATCCGTAAAGCGAGCGCCGAAATGCCGTTCGAATGCTCGTTCGATTACGACGGCGAGCCTATGAGCGTTACTTGTTCGGTTACAAAGTACGTTGCCAAAGACCTTGACGGCAAGTGCGTTGTCGAATGTGAGCTGCTGTTTTTAACGCAATATACCTGCAAAAAATCGCTTACCGTAATTTCGGAAGCCGAACCCGGCGAAGCCAAAAAACCCGATAATTGCGCGGTAAGAATAGTCTTTGTCGAAAAAGGCGACGACGCGTGGGTTGTCTGTAAAAAGGCGGGCGTGTCGGAAGAACGTCTTTTAAGGCAAAATCCCGATCTCGTTTTCCCCGCCGAAAAAGATACCGGCATAATCATTTACAGAAAACTTGAAAACGAGTAAAATTGCCGAGAGAAACGATTAAATCAAATATATATAATACTTAGGTCGATTATCGATAAACACGCCGATAATCGACCTATAGGTCAGTTTTTTAATTATGAGAACCAAAGAAAAAGCGTATGCAAAACTGAATCTTGCTCTTAAAGTCGGCAATAAAAGCGACGGATACCACGAACTTGACAGCGTTGTCGTAACGGTGGACTTATACGATACCGTAACGGTCGAAACGCGGCGCGACGATAAGATTAAGTTAACTCCGTCCGGTCGGCGCGAGTATGTGTATAATTGTTCCCCTTTAAGGGATAACGCATATAAAGCCGCAGCGCTGTTTGCCGAAAAATACAAAACGGGCGGGGTTAATATTTATGTGCATAAAGCAATACCGCTCGGCGGCGGAATGGGCGGGTCTTCAGCCGACGCCGCGGCTGTTCTGAAAGCGATGGCTAAACTTTATAAGGTAGAAGACGACCTTGCTCCGCTTGCGAACGCTCTCGGCAGCGATACCGCGTATCAGCTTGACGGCGGATTTGCAAGACTTAAAGGTCGGGGCGAAATAATCGAAAAAATAGATTCGAAAAGACTACTGCATTTTGTCGTAGTGTATTCGGATAACGGCGTCGATACGACCGAATGTTTTGCCGAGTTCGATAAACTGTCGCAGCCGTCGTTATTGTCGGAATCAGAAATAGACGCGTTTGCCGAATTTTTGAAAAAAAGCGAACCGGAAGAGTATTCGGTTTTCAAGCAAGGGCTTGCGGCATGCAAAAACGATTTATATAAAGCGGCATGCGGTTTATCGCCCGAAGTCGAAAAAGCATTTATGGCGATAGAAGATTTGTCGCCCGCGGCAGTCTTTATGACGGGCAGCGGCGGCACGGTCTGCGGAATCTTTCAGGAAGAACCGCTTGCAAGGTGGGCGGTGGATAAGCTGAAACATAAAGGTTTTTCGTGCGAATATCTTTATTCGGTCAACAACTGTAAAGACAGAAAATAGTTTTGTAGATATTTTATAAAACATCGATAAACGACTTATATGTCAACTTATCGGTGTTTTTTCTTTACTGAAGAAATAACTATTTTATAAAAAAGCACTTTTGTTATTAAAAAAGACAAGAAATAATACGAATACTGTTGTATACTTAAAACTGAAACCAAAGCCGAAACGGCTTAAAAAAGGAGTGTAAAGAATGAAAAAAATTTTTTCAAAAACGATTTCTTTCGTTCTGCTGTTTGTCCTGAGTATTTCTTGTTTTTCCGCCTGTTCGGAAAATAAAGGTGCTTCAGTCGGCAGAAAGGGGGTAACGGTTTCCAGACAAACAAATATAAATGATGAGCCGGATGATATAATCCGCGTCGTATCACCCGAGCAAAATGCCGAACTGACGCTTGATAACGACAAAATAGCCGATTATTACGCAAATTATTCCAAAGGCTACAGCGTAAGAAAAGGATATTTCGGCATGGGTGATATTTATATGATGAACGCGCCTATAATCGAATGGGTTTGTGAAAACGGAAGATATTATCAACTCTTCATAGCCGATAACCCGGCGTTTGAAGATGCCGAAGTATTTCTTACGACCAAACAATCCTTAAAAGTAGAAAATCTTATTCCGGGAAAAAGATATTTCTGGAAAGTAAGGGTGAATCTGACAAACGGCGAAGAAAAAACTTCAAAAATATATTCATTCTATACAAAAGGTAACGTGAGAACTATAACTCTTGACGGCGTATCGAATTCAAGAGATTTAGGCGGAATACGCAACTCAGAAAACAAATCTGTTAAATTCGGACTTATCTATCGTTCGGCAAACCTTGATTCGGTTACCGAAGAGGGAATAAAAGAGGCTAAGCGTTTAGGTATAAAAACCGATCTGGATCTGCGCGGCGGCGAAGCTCCCGCCGTTTCGCCTCTTGGTTCGAACGTGAACCTTATAGTAAAAAATGCGCCATGTTATACAGGCGCACCCAGCGGAATAAACGGCACTCAGGAATATAAAGACGCGCTCCGCGACGAAATTAAAGTGTTTGCTTACGAAGAAAACTATCCTATTTTATTTCACTGCCAGATCGGAAGAGATCGCACGGGCACGCTTGCAATGTTCATTCTCGCTATTTGCGACGTAGAAAAGGAAGCGATAATAAAAGAGTACGAACTTTCATATTTCTCATCCATCGCAACGTATGACAATAAGACGGAATGTCCCGATTGGATAGACTACACTTGCTATTTTCTCAGCGAACTGTGTCCCGAGTATAAAACGCTTTCCGAACAAGCCGCCGCATATGCGATTTCTCTCGGAGTAACCGAAGAAGAGATTGCGGCTATAAAAAGAATAGTGTTGGGGTAATATTATGATGAAAAAGATAATTCTTGTTTTTACGGCAGTATTTGCAACATTGATTTCGCTTTATTCGGCAATTCCGCATAACGTTAATGCGGAAAGCGGTTCTGTTTATGATATTTCCGAAGTTTCGACTATCGCTCCCGGCGGAGAACTTGAATTTTACAATCTATACGTTATGAACGGAACTAAAAAACTGAATGTGGGCGATACCGTGTCTTTTGCCATGAAAATGCCGAACCATGAAAAGATTGTGAGATCCGCCATTGGTATTGGATGCTATGGTTTCTATTTGTATCGTAACGCAAATGACGTTGTAAAATTTTTGACCTGCAATTTTGTTGGCGATAAACTCGGTCGCGGTAACGTTATAGCACAACAGAACGACGTTTCGGCTTTTGATGATTACGTTGAAATGGTCTTAAAAACCGAAGCAGTCGATGAAAAAATCCGACTGACTCTAACATATTCGATTGAAAACGAACAATTTACCGTTTCTTACGATTTTGATAAAAACAATTCGAGCGATATGCTGATGCATTTCGGTGACAACGGTACGAACCAGTACAGCGAAGTATATATAAAATCTTTATACAAAGCAGCAACGTTCGGCGACGGTTCTTTCACTTACGTGAACTACAATAACAACGCAGGCAAAAACGTTTCGGGGAAATGCATGCTCGGCGTAGTAGCCAAAGACGTTGCCGAAAAATACGGCGCGCCGACCGATTGTACAAGCAACATGCTTAAAATCGAAGGGTTAACGCCTACAGGTTCGTCGGATATGTCTTTTGACTTTACGGCAAATGAAATCAGCAGATCCCGAATCCGCTCGTTAAAATTCAGAATTTACGTTTGCAAAACTTCGGCGGATACCGGCAGTTACCCCGCATTACGCGTTCTTAATACAGGCAGTACTTCTGCTTTTACGCCTTATGTAATCGGAACTAATACGAATAAATGGGTTGATATAGAGTTTTCGTCTGAACAAATAGACAAAATTTGTTCCAACGGAAAACTTGAAAAGTTTACTCTCTGGTTAAGAACCAATGCAAAAACGATAGCATATATCGATAGTTTTTATCTCGATCTTATTCCTTTAGACGACGAACCTCCTGTAATAAACGCTCCGATAACCGAATTCAAGGTTGTCGCAGGGGCATATCCGATGGACGATGCCGTTACGGCAACCGATAACTCTGGCGCTGTTACGATAGAAAGAATCTGGTCGGATGGCGCGCTTGACGAAAAAGGAAGGCTTACCGCAGGTACACATATCTGTAAAATTATCGCCACCGATCCGAGTAACAATAAAAGTGAAGTTACGTTGACCTATATAGTAAGCGAAGAGCCCCAAGTCGCAAAATACAGCGTTATTTTCAGATTTGAAGATTTTGATGATATTGTTGTCGAATACTATGAAGGTGCAGAAGAATATTTTACTATTCCGTCAAATATTCCCGAAAAGACTCATTACAAAGTTAAGTGGGATGAATTCACTCTTGAAAAGAAGCAAAATCAAGTAGTAAACGGCAGATATGTTCCTATAACCTACAAGTTGACGTATATTGCAGACGGACAAGTCGTCGAAACGTGCGAATATAAAATCACCGACGGCGAATATACAGATCCCGTAGTTCCCGCAAAAAAAGGTTATACGGCAAAATGGTCTGATTATGTATTTAATAATCAGGAAAATATTACCGTTAAGGCAGAATATACGGCGATTGTTTATACGGCAGAATATTTCGCCGACGGACAAAAAGTCGCCACCGTGACCTATACAATGGATGACGAAGAAATAATCGAACCCAATGTGCCCGCTAAACAATTTTATAACGGTACATGGTCGCAGCATTCGTTTGACTGTGAAAATATAATCGTCAATGCCGTGTATACGCCGATCGTTTATAAAATCACTTATGTTGCCGACGATAAAATTATTACAGTGGTTGAATATACAATCGAAGATTTCAATTTCGATATTCCCGAAGTGCCCGAAAAAAAAGGTTATGACGGAAAATGGGAGGACGTCACGTACGCTTTCAGCGACATAACCGTAAACGCAATTTATACGGAAAGAGCAGAAGAACCCGATTCGAGCGGAAGTTCCGACAACCCCACCGAAAGTACCAACGAAAATTCGGGATGTATCTCATCGGTTTTCGGTGCAGAATATCTGCTTATAGCAATGTTTGCGTCGGCTGCCGTGGTATTAAGAAAAAGAAAATCTAAAGAGAATAATTTATAATTTTTCTTATGCAGTAATTATATAATACAAAAGCAATAAGTACGAGTTCTTTAATTGTGTAATTAAAAAGCGCGGATAATCGACTTATAGCCCCATATTTATAAAAACAACCCCTTAACTTTTTTCGTTAAGGGGTTTATATATTGAGTGAGTATACAAAAACTATAAAAAGATTTTTGAGAGAACCGAAGTTTTTTATTTTTTAAGGCGAACCATTAAAACAGCGATATCTGCGGGATTGACTCCCGAAATACGCCCTGCCTGACCGAGATTGAGCGGGCGTACCGCATCGAGTTTCTGCCTTGCTTCAAGCCTTAAACCTTCTATCGAAAAATAATCGATATCGGGCGGCAGTCGTTTTTCTTCGAGTTTTGCCGCTTTTTCTATCTCTTTGTTTTCTTTTTCAAGATAGCCCGAATATCTGATTTCGGTTTCCGCGCTTTCAAGAAGATCCCACGGGTAATCGGCTAAAACGTTGAACTCCCGCATAATTTCTTCAAGAGTTATTCCGCGCGATACCAGCGCCCTGAATGAAAACGCGTTCTGCGGGCGGTTGCCGCCGTGGCTTACTATTATATTTTCTATTTCTTTAGGCGAGTGCGGTTCTTCGAGTTCTTTGAACAGTTTTTCTTTAAGTTCGCACTTTTTAAGAAAAATTTCATATCTGTCGTCTTTGACAAGCCCCGCGTTTCTTCCGATTTCGGTAAGGCGGAAGTCGGCGTTATCCTGTCGCAGATAAATGCGGTGTTCCGCGCGCGAAGTCATCATTCGGTAAGGCTCGTTTGTACCTTTGGTTACAAGGTCGTCTATAAGCACGCCTATGTACGCCTGATCGCGCCGTAAAATAAGCGGGTTTTCGCCGCGCATTTCAAGCGAAGCGTTAAGCCCTGCCATAAGTCCTTGCGCTGCCGCTTCTTCGTATCCGCTCGTGCCGTTTATCTGACCTGCGCAGAACAGACCCTTGATTTTTTTGAATTCGAGCGCGGGCGTTAACTGCAAACTGTCTATGCAATCGTACTCTATAGCGTAGGCGTAGCGCATAATTTCGCAATGCTCAAGCCCTTTTATAGAGTGATAAATTTCTTCCTGTACGTCATGCGGGAGCGAAGTCGATAAGCCCTGCGCATAAACTTCGTCGGTGTCGCCGCCTTCGGGTTCAAGAAAGACCTGATGACGGTCTTTATCGGCAAAGCGTTCTACTTTGGTTTCTATAGACGGGCAGTATCTCGGACCTGTACCCGTTATAATTCCGTTATACAGCGGCGAACGGTCGAGATTATTGCGTATTATTTCGTGCGTTTTTTGATTGGTGTAGGTAAGATAGCACGGCGTTTGTTTTTCGGGCACCTGCGGAGACATAAACGAGAACGGGTATACGTTCGTTTCGCCGTTCTGAATTTCAAGCACAGAATAATCTATAGTTCTGCCATCTATTCTTGCAGGCGTTCCCGTTTTGAAACGGCGAACCGTAAAGCCGAGATTTATAAGGCTTGCCGTAAGTTCGTTTGCGGGTGCAAAGCCGGCGGGGCCCGCTTTTTGCGACCATTCGCCCGCAAGTACGGTACTGTTTAAGTAAACGCCCGTGCAAAGTATTACGGTCTTTGCTTTAAGAATACTGCCGAAAGTGGTTTTTACGCCGCAGACCGCTCCGTTTTCGGTAAGAATTTCGCTTACTTCGCACTGAACGATATGCAGATTTTCGGTATTTTCAAGCACCTGTTTCATAGTGCGGTGATACAGGTTTTTATCGGCTTGCGCGCGGAGCGACTGAACGGCCGCGCCCTTTCCGCGATTGAGCATTTTAATCTGCATCATCGTTTTATCCGCAACAATGCCCATTTCGCCGCCGAGCGCGTCTATTTCACGCACTAAGTGTCCTTTTGCCGTGCCGCCTATCGACGGATTGCACGCCATAAAGGCTATGTTATCGAGATTAAGCGTTACGAGCGCGACCGAAAAACCCGTCCTTGCAAGAGCGAGCGCGGCTTCGCAGCCCGCATGCCCCGCGCCGACGACGACCGAGTCGTAAACGCCTTTTACGAAAGAAGTTTTCATTTTTTAAGTATAAGATTTTTAAGATCGCCGACTTCTGTTGCGATGCCGGGATCGGTGCGGATAAGATCGCTTATCTTATCGCGTGCGTGAATAACGGTGGTGTGGTCTCTGCCGCCCATAGCCTGACCTATAGTGACGAGCGGGAGCGACAAAAGTTCGGTCATCAGATAAATGCATATCTGACGGGGCAGCACCAATTCTTTGTTTTTCTTTTTGCCGAGCAGGTCGGCTTGCGAAATATTATAAAACTGACAGACGATGTTTATGACGTTCGCCGTCGTCATGACTTCTTTGTTTTCGCTGGATACCGCTTGTTTTAACGCTTCGGTCGCAAGCGACAAAGTGATGGGTTCTTCGTGAAGAAGGGACGCAAAAATTACTTTATTGAGTAAGCCTTCGAGCGATCTTACGTCGTCGCCGCCGTTTTCGGCAAGATAGGTTGCGACTTCGTTGTTGAGTATGTATTTTCGTTCTTCCGCTTTGCGCTGTAAAATAGCGATTTTGGTTTCGATATCGGGGGGCAGAACCTGCGCCATAAGCCCGCCTTCGAAACGCGTTTTAAGTCTTTCCGAAAGGGGTTCTATTTCTGCGGGGTGGCAGTCTGCGGAAAGAATAATCTGCTTATCCTGCGAATAAAGTTCGTTGAACGTGTGGAAGAATTCTTCCTGCGTGGCTTCCTTATTTGCAAGGAACTGCACGTCGTCTATGATAAGCACGTCCACGTTGCGGTAACGACTGCGGAATTCCTGCGCCGCAGCCGACGTGCCTTTACCCTGACGGATTATCGTTATAAGGTCGTTGGTAAACTTTTCGCAAGTCGCATAAAGTACGACAGCCGCGGGATTGCGTGATTTTACGAAGTTTGCAATCGCGTGCATAATGTGCGTTTTGCCTAAGCCCGTGCCGCCGTATATAAACAGCGGGTTATAGTTCTTGCCGGGGTCTTCGGCAACCGCTTTTGCCGCAGAATACAAAAATTTATTAGACGAGCCGACAACGAAAGAATCAAATGTGTATTTGGGGTTGATTTCGGTCGAACTTTCGAGCAGCGACGAGCCTTGCTCGTCCGACTTAAGGTAATCTGCGTCGGAATTTCCTACGGTCAGTTTGATTGCGTTCACGCCTGTTTCGGCAAGATCCAATGCCTGAAGAATTTTTTCGAGAAACCTTGAAGATATTTCCTTGGCGTAAAGTTCGGCAGGTACGTTAAGCACGATTTTTCTTCCGATAAGGTCGGTGGGTTTAATTCTTTCTATATACGTCGCATATGACGCATTGCTCATGCGGTTTTTAAGAACTTCAAGTGCTTTATTCCATAATATTTCGTAATTTTCCATCTCGTATTCCTTCTAAATATAAAAACTAACCGTGCGTAATTGACTTATCCGTTTTTTTTTTGTATAATAATGCAACGGTACTTCGTTTGCATGTTGTTGCTGTCGCCGCGCGATGGCGGATTACTTCCATTATATAATAACGGCGTTCAAAAAGCAAGAATATAGTGTCTATGTTTATCGAAAAACTCATTCTTTCAAACTACAGAAATTACCTGCGCGAAACGTTCGACTTCGTCGACGGAGTTAACGTCATTTCGGGTAACAACGCTCAGGGCAAGACCAACGCAGCCGAAGCCATTTTCTATTTATGCACCGGCTGGTCGCCCCGCGTTTCAAGAGATAAGCAGGTTATAAACAGAAACGCAAATTCCGCAAGGATAGAAGCGTTTGCAAGGTCTTCCTTGGGAAAAGTAAGCGTTTCGGTGGATTTTTTTGATAAAGAAAGCAAAAAAATCTGCGTAAACGGCGTTCCCGTGCAGAAAACGGGTGAACTGCTCGGCAATATCAACTCGGTTATGTTTGACCCGCAGCAGTTAAAACTCGTGCAGGAAAGCCCCGAAGATCGGCGCAGATTTATGGACCTTGCCCTTTCTCAGACAGACAGAAAGTATTTTTACGCTTTGCAGAAATACCGCAAAATTCTGCAACAGAGAAACGTTTTATTAAAAGACCCCGATAAAGAACTCGCGCTTTCGACCCTTCCGGTGTGGGATGAGCAGTTGTCTGCGGTCGCGGCGGAAATAGTTTTTGCAAGAAACGAATTTATCGGGCGTATCAAACCGCTTTGCGAAAAGGCGCATTCCGATATAACGGGCGGCGAAGAAAAACTCGAAGTGTTTTCGGAGTCGGGCTTTTCGGGCAGCCTGCAGGATATTAAGGACGCGCTTAAGGCGGAATATCTTAAAAACATGGAAAAAGATATCGAAGCGGGTTTCACCACGGCAGGACCGCACCGCGACGATATAAAGATAAAAATAAACGGTTACGACGCGCGCGTTTACGGCTCGCAAGGTCAGCAAAGAACAGCCGCATTGTCGTTAAAAATAGGCGAGCTCGGCGTGTTTAAGCAGAAATTCGGCGAATACCCCGTGCTTATTTTAGACGACGCCATGAGCGAACTCGACAGCGCGAGAAAAGAACGGCTTTTATCTATGCTCGACGGGGTGCAGACCATCGTTACTTGTACCGACGCCGAAATCGTTCCGCATGCAGATAAAGTATTTATTGTCCGCGGCGGCGCGGTCGTCGGCTGACGGTTATTGCTTTTGCGTGTGTATATACAAAATTTTTATGAGTAATTTTATTCGTGAAATAAGTCTTATCGGACAGGAAAAATTTGATAAATTGCAAGGCTCCGCAGTTGCCGTTTTTGGGCTTGGCGGGGTAGGTTCTTTTGTGGTCGAAGCGCTCGCAAGGGCGGGCGTCGGAAAACTGCTACTATGCGATAACGACGTTATAGCCCCACATAACATAAACAGACAGTTGTTCGCGTTGCGTTCTACGGTGGGGAAATTCAAGACCGATCTTGCCGAAGAAAGAGTGCGCGATATAAACGAAAATATAGTCGTCGATAAACGCACTTGTTATTACGACGCAACGAATATGGGCGAGTTCGATTTATCCGCTTACGACTATGTTGCCGATTGTATAGATTCGGTCACGTCAAAAATTCTTCTTGCGGTCAACTCCAAGAATGCAGGCGTGCCGATAATTTCTTGTATGGGGACGGGTAACAAACTTTATCAGAATTTTTCCGTTTCCGATATTTGCAAAACCACCGATTGCCCGCTTGCAAAAGTAATGCGTAAAGAACTTAAAAAACGCGGAGTCGAACATTTGAAAGTTGTCTATTCCACCGAAAAACCGAGAAAGCCGCTTTTAGAAATAGAAAGCAATAAACGGCAGACTCCCGCAAGTATTTCGTTTGTGCCGTCGGTAGCGGGGCTTACTCTTGCGGGCGAAATTATCAGAAATATCATCGGCGAGTAAGTTTTCTGTAATAAAAACCGACGAAAACGTCGGATGTATGTATAAAGAAAAAACGACAAAAATGTCGTGAAAATAAAACTTTAATAATAACCGACTTAATAGTCGGCGGGGGAATTTTATGGAAAAGAAAAAAATGAATTTTGCGCCTTTTTTGCAAAAGGACGAAAAGGTGCTTGCAAAACAGCGCGCCGAAAAGGGTAACGGCATTTTTGTGGAAATGGCTGTCTGCTTTTTGCTGTGGCTTTTCTGCATTGCAGCCGACTGCTTTTTTATAGGCGTAATGTCTAAGGTGCGCGAATATGTGCCTACGTTGCCGCAAAGTTATCTTTTCATTTTGATACCGAGCGTTATTATTCATATCGTGCCGTTTGCCGTTTGGATGCTTTTCATTCTTAAACGCCTGTCGCCCATCGGCGAAAAATGGTACGCCGTTACGAATAAACGCATTGCCGTTGTCAGCGGCGTTAAACCGGTTAACGTAACCTATCTCGATCTTTCGGACGTTACGGCAATAACTTTAACGAAGAATAAAATCGTTATTAAGTACGGCGAAGAAAAACTCGTGCTTAAAGGGCTTACCGATGCGGACGCTTTATACGACGTAATAGAAAAAACCGTTTTTCCCGACGATGCGACTGCTGCCGGACAAACCGATGTTTCAGAAGTTTCGGACGATATGACCGACGAAGAAGTTTTTGCCGATTTATCCGACGATATAACCGAAGAATTATTCGACGTTGAAAATATAGAAGAAATCGAAGATGACGATTTTTCGGAAGACGAAAACAAAACCGCGGATAACGAAAATGAAACCGACGGCGAAGACGAAAACGACACGACAAAAAACGATGAAGTAAACAACGAAACAAACGAATAATCGGGCTATAAGTCGATTATCGGCAGTTTCGAAATATAAACGGAGATTAAAATGCAAAATAAAAACGTAAAAAACGCAATCGAACGCGAACAGGAAATACCGTCCGCGTCGGAAAAGAGATACTATCCCAATCTGCCTTACAACAGATCCAAAAAGACCAAGTTTTTCGCATTGATAATATTGCTCGTGGTAACTATGGGCTTGTTTATCGGCGCAATGGCGATCAAAAGTCAGTGGTGGGGAATTTCTTTTGCGGTAATAATCCTTTTGTTTATAGGCTTGCTTGCGCCGTCGGTTATAAAAGGATATCCGACCAAACCCGAAGTTCCCGAAATAACTATTAACGGACACGAAGTCATCACGCGCAACAAGAGCATGAGAACAAACGATATAGATAAAATCGTCGTTAACGTTCTGCTTGCGCCCGTAAGCAAAGTTCCGTCCGAAAACAAGGCGTATGTAGAAGAACTTTCCAAACAATTCCCCGAAGAACCTTTTTTCGGCACGCTCGATATTTATCTTAAAGCGGGTCCAAAGGTCAAAAAGGGCGAAACCATTTACCTTACTATCGAAGACGTGCTTTCGGCAACCGTAGATCTTGTAAACGCGGGCGTTAAACATTATTCCATTTATTATTCGCTTAAAAAGATTTACGAACCGGCAAAATATACTCTTACCAAGACCGAAAAGAAGACGGCAAAATTATCCGACGTAAGCGATAAAGAACGCCGCAGACAGATAATGTAATCTGCGTGTTTAATCAGAAATATGACCGATTTTCAAAGTCGCGTTTTTGCGGCGGTGAAACTTATTCCTTACGGCAAAGTGTCCACTTACGGTGCTATAGCCGCATATTTGGGTATACCGCGGGCGTGCAGAGCCGTCGGAAACGCATTGCAAAGTAACAACGACGATCTTATCGTAACGCCCTGCCATCGTGTGGTAAACGCGCGGGGCGGGCTTTCAAAAAACTTCGGTTTTGCCGGTACGGCTTTGCAGCGGGATTTTCTGCGTTCCGAAGGCGTTGAAGTTTTTGACGATATTGTCGACCTTAAAAAATACGGTTGGGTTTTCGGTATGGATCTGCAATAGTGTAAAAACCTTAAAAACTAAGTTAACCGACCTATAGCCTTATATTTATAAAAATAAGCCGCAGGACAGTGCTTAAAACAAAGCATTTTCCCGCGGCTTTTATTTTTCTGTTTAATTTTGAGCCGTCTAACTTGCTCACATATTTTTACGCGTTTTTGTCTTGAGTGGCGTTTTTCTTAGTAACCGCGCGTTGTATTGCTTTAACTATTTCTACAATCGGAATAATCAGAATTGCCAAGCCTAACGCTACGAGATATTCTTCGATATCTATACGCGCAAAATCGAAAAGTTGTGCAAGGAAAGGTACTTCTATAACCACGGTCGTAAGAATAAGAGAAAGTATCATTGCGCCGAAAATGAAGAAGTTATGACTGCCCAGCGTGAAAATCGAACCGCGTTGCGAGCGCATATTGTAAGAGTGGAATATTTCCGCCATAGACATTGTTAAAAACGCCATTGTCATGCCCTGCATTTCTGCCGTGCCGCAGTTCGGGTCGAATAAAACGTTGCGACCGAGAAAATATGCAATAAGCGTAAGCGCGCTTACGAGAATGCCCTGGTAAACCGTATCGAAGCCCAAGCCGCCCGCAAAAATGCCGTCTTTACTCGAGCGGGGCGGTTTTTTCATAGAATTTTTTTCGGCGGGTTCCATACCGAGCGCAAGCGCGGGCAGACAGTCTGTTATAAGGTTTATCCACAAAAGGTGGGGCGCTTTAAGCACGGTAAAACCGAACATCTGCGCGGTAAATACCGTTAAAACTTCGCTCATGTTCGAAGAGAGCAAAAACTGTATCGCTTTACGGATATTGTCGTAAATACGCCGACCTTCGCCGACTGCGAAAACTATCGTGGCGAAATTGTCGTCGGCAAGCACCATATCGGCAACGTTTTTGGTTACGTCTGTGCCGGTTATGCCCATGCCTACGCCTATATCCGCGGTCTTAATCGAGGGGGCGTCGTTTACGCCGTCGCCCGTCATTGCGGTAATCATTCCGCGCTTTTTCCAGGCGTTGACTATGCGAACCTTGTGTTCGGGTTGAACTCTTGCGTAAACAGAGTACTTATCGATTGTTTTTTCAAGCGTTTCGTCGTCGATTGCATTGAGTTCCGCACCTGTAATTGCTTCGGACGGGTTCTTTATTATGCCCAGTTCCATTGCAATGGCGACAGCCGTGTCTTTATGGTCGCCCGTTATCATTATAGGTCTTATGCCCGCCGACTTGCATTTGTTAATCGCGTCTTTTACTTCGGGGCGGATAGGATCTATCATTCCGCAAAGCCCTATAAACGTAAGGTCTTTTTCGTTATCTTCAACGGTAACGGTTTGCGGCATATTATCGTATTCGCGGTAAGCGCAGGCAAGAACGCGCAACGCTTTATCCGCCATAGCCTTGTTGTTTGCAAGAATTTCTTTGCGTATATCGTCGGTAAGTTCGGTAACGCCTTTTTCGGTTATCGCCTTTATGCAAAGTCGCAACAGTTCGTCGGGTGCGCCCTTTACATACTGAATAATTTTGCCGTCTTCGTTATGGAAAGTGGACATCATCTTTCTTCCCGAATCGAAAGGCAGTTCGTTCAATCTCGGCGATTTTTCAAGCAGAGCGTTTTTATCGGTGCCGCCCGCTGTCGCGTAGTTAACAAGCGCGCATTCGGTAGGTTCGCCTACGGCAACGCCGTTTTCGTCGGGCATTGCGTCGTTGCACAAGGTCATTGCCTTGCGACAGAGTTCTTTATCCGCGGTATAGTCCGAAACGACGGTCATCTTGTTTTGCGTAAGCGTTCCCGTTTTATCCGAACAAATAATCTGCGTACAACCGAGAGTTTCTACCGCGGTAAGTTTACGGATAACCGCGGATCTTCTCGACATTTTCGTAACGCCAATCGAAAGCACGATTGTTACCACGGTCGAAAGCCCTTCGGGGATTGCCGCGACCGCAAGGCTGACGGCTACCATAAACGTATCGAGAACGGTGTGTTCGAAGAAAGTTTTTACGTCGAGATTGCCGCCGCTTACTATAAGTTCGCGTATAAGCCCGACGGCAAAAATCACTATGCATATACCGATAACGAGTTTTGTAAGTATTTTGGAAAGTTGCGAAAGTTTGACCTGCAACGGCGTTTTTTCTTCTTTAACACCTTGAAGCGCGGTCGCGATTTTGCCCATTTCGGTATTCATGCCCGTCGCCGTAATGACCGCTTTTGCACGTCCGTAAACGACGGTGCTGCCCGAATAGACCATATTAGTTCTGTCGCCCAGCGCGACTTCTCCGTTTTTATCGGGAGTAAGCGCGTTAAGTCGTTTTTCTACGGGAACCGATTCGCCGGTCAAAGCCGACTCTTCGCATTTAAGCGAGTTGCATTCTATAATGCGCGCGTCTGCGGGAACAGCGTCGCCCGCTTCTAAAACGATTACGTCGCCCACGGTCAATAATTCGCTTTTTACCGTTTCCTGCTTGCCGTTTCTTAATACTTTTGAAGTTGCCGCGGTAAGTTCTTTAAGAGCGGACAACGCTTTGTCTGCTTTAGATTCCTGCACCACGCCCAAAACGGCGTTGAGTATTACGACGAAAAGAATTATAAAGACGTCGGTCGGCACGGATTTTTCGGCTATGGAAATGATGCCCGAAACGACAGCCGCAACAAGCAGTATTATCGTCATCGGGTCGGTCATCTGTTTGAAGAACTTGACGATGGCGGGCGTTTTTTTGCCTTCCGCAAGTTTGTTCGCACCGTTTTTTTGCAGGCGTTTTTCGGCTTCTTCAGTACTAAGCCCGTTTGCCGAAGAATTCAACTCTTTAAGCGTTTCTTCGGGTGCCTGAAGGTAGTGTTTCATAAGATACTCCTTATTATTTTTGTGGTTTTCGGAACAAAAAAGACTTTTGCAACCGAAAAGATTGCAAAAGTCTTGCCGTTCCGAAAAAAATCGAATATCCGTTACCGGACCTTGCGGTCGTGATGACGATAACGGGTGCCTGCGTAATACGGCAGGCGGCTACTCCCTTTAGCATGCGGTATTATATAAAATCGTTTACCCTTTGTCAAGAAAGAAACCGGCATTTTTAATTTTTGCCGCGATTTAGTTTATGTATTACAAAACGCCGATCGGCGGCAATCAAACGTATATCAAACGTGTAAAAACATTGACAAAAAAAGCCTTTAAGATTATAATCATGTAATAATAAGTTCAACCGACGCGGCGCGCGTGTCTTTATGGTGCGCGTCGAAAAAGGAGAAAAAATGAAAGAATACGAAAGAACCAACGTTTACGAAGTTGCAGACAAAAAACTCACAAAAAAGATTTTCGATTTCGCCGAAGGTTACAAGACCTTCCTTGACGAAAGCAAGACCGAAAGGGAAGCTTGCTCCGTGCTTGTTGCAAAAGCCGAAAAGAACGGTTTCAAACCCTTGAAGTTCGGCATGAAATACGCCGCGGGCGATAAACTTTATTATAATAACCGCGGTAAAAACTTGTTCCTTATAAGAATCGGTTCTGCGGATGTATCCGAAGCGGGTATCAGAATAGTCGCTTCGCATATAGATAACCCCAGACTCGACTTCAAGCAGGTGCCCTTTTATGAAAAAGCCGATATTGCCTTTGCGAAAACACATTATTACGGCGGTATAAGAAAGTATCAGTGGACGGCAATTCCTCTTGCTCTTCACGGCGTGGTCGCGCTTAAAGACGGCACGGTCAAAGATATCAGAATAGGCGAAGAAGAAAAAGACCCAGTATTTTATATCAGCGATCTTCTGCCGCACCTTGCCGCAAAGCAGAACGCTAAAACGCTTTCCGAAGCCATTGCGGGCGAAGACCTTAATATCTGGCTCGGCAATATTCCTTACGGCGAAAAGGACGAAGATAAAACTGTCAAGAAAAATCTGCTTAAAATTCTCGAAGATAAATACGGTATCGAAGAAGAGGATTTCTTAAGTGCGGAAATGTCCGTCGTTCCCGCATTCAAGGCAAAAGACGTAGGCTTTGACCGCGCTCTCGTCGGCGCATACGGTCATGACGACCGCGTTTGCTCGTATGCCGCGCAGGCTGCCGCGTTCGACGTTGAAGATACCGTCAATACTTCTATTACCGCGCTTGTCGATAAAGAAGAAATCGGCAGCGAAGGCAACACCGGCATGCAGTGCATACTCTTTGCCGATATCGTCGATGATATCTGCCGTTCGTTCGGTGTTTCGCCCGCTCTCGTCAGATCCAAATCGATGTGTCTGTCCGCCGACGTCAACGCTTGTTACGATCCTAATTTTCCCGACGTTTCCGAAAAGAACAACTCCACCTTGCTTTCTTGCGGGGCGGGTATCACCAAATTCACGGGCGCGCGCGGAAAGAGCGGCTCTAACGACGCGTCTGCCGAATTCCTTGCATTTATCCGCAAACTATTCGACGAAAACGGCGTAATCTGGCAGACCGGCGAACTCGGTAAAGTAGATTGCGGCGGTGGCGGAACTATCGCCAAATACGTTGCGAAACTCAATATCGACACGGTAGATATCGGCGTTCCCGTGGTTTCTATGCATTCGCCTTACGAAGTTATTTCTAAAGCCGACCTTTACGAAAACTATCTCGCTTTCCTTGCATTTATCAAGTAAGGGTGGCGTAAAAACGGTTGCATAAACTTATAAAAAGTGCCGATAATCGACTTATAGGGCTATATTTGCCGCTTTAATTAACTATGAAATCTTTGAAAGAATTATACAGAATAGGGTTCGGTCCGTCTTCTTCTCACACGATGGCAATATATTCGGCGTGCAGAAAAATAGCAGACGGGCTAAGCCCCGAATATACTTATAACGTCGAATTATACGGCTCGCTTGCATACACCGGTAAAGGGCACGGCACCGACGCTGTTATCCGTAAAGCGCTCGGCGAAAATACGCCCGTCGTTTTTCAAAAAGAAGCGGGCGGACTGTCGCACCCCAACACTATGATAGTGTACGCCGTTTCAAAAAACGATAAACGCCGCTATGAAGTCATAAGTTTAGGCGGCGGCGCGTTCTCGATCGACGGCAAAAAGGACGGCGGCGAAGAAGTTTACTCGCTCAACACCTTTTCCGAAATTAAAGAGTATTGCGATAAAAAAGGCATTCGTCTTTGCGAGTACGTTTACGAGTGCGAACCCGAAATAAAAGATTATCTGCGCCTAGTGCTTTCAAAAATGAAACAATGCGTTAAAGAAGGGCTGAACGCAAGCGGAATTTTACCCGGCGGGCTTAATATCGAGCGCAAAGCGGGGTATTTATACAAGCAGATCAGCGTGTTTGAAACAGCCGAAACTATCGAGAACATGCTCGTCTGCTCGTACGCTTTTGCCGTTGCAGAACAGAATGCTTGCGGCGGCGAAGTCGTTACCGCGCCTACTTGCGGAGCGAGCGGAGTTTTGCCCGCTTGCCTTATTTACAAGCAGAATAAGTGCGGTTTTTCTGACGACGAAGTAATCGACGCGCTTGCGACAGCGGGACTTATCGGCAATATTATAAAAACCAATGCGTCTATTTCCGGTGCGGAGTGCGGTTGCCAGGCTGAAATCGGCAGCGCGTGTTCTATGGCGAGCGCGGGGCTTGCCGAACTTTATAAAATGAGTTCCGACCAGATCGAATACGCCGCAGAAGTCGCAATGGAACACTATCTCGGTCTTACATGCGACCCGATTAAAGGGCTGGTGCAGATTCCTTGTATAGAAAGAAACGCCGTTGCCGCTATGCGTGCTATAAACGCGTTAAGCCTTGCAAAATTTCTTACCGAAACGCGCAAAATTTCGTTTGACAGTATTGTTCATACAATGTATGTTACGGGTAAAGATTTAAGCCGTTTATATAAAGAAACCGCCGAAGGCGGGCTTGCCATGGTCTATAAAAACTTAGGCGACGAGCAGGAGTAAGTTTTGGGCAAATCTAACCAAAAGTGCCGATAACGGGCTTATAGGCATACTTTTTGCAGTATAGGGGAGAAATATGATAACGCTGCTTTCAAAAATATTTATAAAAAATCGTACCGACTACGGCGATCCCGTAGTAAGGGAAAAATACGGAATATTGTCGGGAGCGGCGGGTATCTTTTTTAACCTTGTGCTGTTTGCCTGCAAATTTATTGCGGGAATGATTTGCGGTTCTATTTCCATGACTGCCGACGCTTTCAACAACTTAAGCGACGCGGGTTCTTCGGTTGTAACATTTATAGGTTTTCGCCTTGCGGCAAAGCCTACCGACAGAGAGCACCCGTTCGGGCATGGCAGAATGGAATACGTTGCGGGGCTCACCGTCGCTATTTTAATCGTTACGGTCGGTATAGAACTTGCTAAAAGTTCGATTGAAGCGATTATAACGCCTGAACCCGTAGAGTTTTCGTATATCGCGCTTGGGATTCTTTGCGGTTCGATTGCTGTAAAACTTTACATGTTCATTTATAATCGCTCGCTTGCAAAAAAGATAGATTCGGCAACGCTCAGGGCCGTTGCGAACGATAGTATAACCGACTGCGTTGCCACTTTTACCGTTCTTGTATCCATGCTGCTCAATAAATTTTTCGGTTGGCAGATCGACGCCGTTTGCGGGCTTATCGTCGCGTTGTTCATTTTCTACAGCGGATTTTCTTCGGCAAAAGAAACTATCGGGCTGCTGCTCGGAACGGCTCCCGATAAAAGTCTTGTCGAAGATATTTACGGCACGGTCACGGCGCATAAAGGAATAATCGGCGTACATGATCTTATGGTGCATAACTACGGCGCGGGCAGACAGTTTATTTCTCTTCACGCCGAAGTCGATTCTAAGGTCGACGCTATAGTTTCCCACGACGAAATAGACAATATCGAGCGCGAACTCGAACGCAAATACAAATGCATTGCCGTAATTCATATGGACCCCGTGCTGGTAGGCGACGAGAAAACCGAGCAATTAAAGGCGCTTGTGTGCGATATCGTGGCCGATATAAACAACGATTATTCTGTGCACGATTTTCGCATAGTGGACGGCGAAACGCATACCAATCTTATTTTCGACGTGCTTATTCCGCAGGAAGATAAAACCGATTTTATAGAAATCAAGAAAAAAATCAAAGAGCGCGTAAACCAAGTTTCGCCGAACTATAACGTCGTTTGTCAGGTCGAAAAGTCGTTTATAGAATAATTTATAAAGCGACTTACAATGCGTTGTGCTTTATAAAAAAGTTGACCTATAGGTCGGTTAACGGCATAGTTAGCCGTGATATAAGATAAAAACTACATAATTCTGCAAAGAAAACAGGCAAGTATTGCCGACAGAAAAGTCGAGATAAGCGAAACGATAATCGCAAGTCCCGTCTTTTTATTTTTACAAGCGGAAAAATAAACGGCGGAAACGTAAAAGGTTGTTTCGGACGAACCGTAAATGCACGCGGCACAACGCGATATGTAAGAATCTGCGTCGTATTTTTCAAAGGTTTCGGATAAAAGCGCAAGGCTTCCGCTCCCCGAAAAAGGTTTAAGAAGAACAAGCCCCGTCAGTTCTTCGGGAATGCCGAGAAACGAAAACATGGGCGAAAGGAATTTGTTTATCGTTTTTCCCGC
Organism: uncultured Clostridia bacterium; assembly: GCA_934292955.1. The sequence goes on along the minus strand of CAKQXZ010000006.1, from coordinate 16,115 downwards.
GCCGCTTACTTCAACCAGTTCGGTCATAACAAGCACGGTCGCTATATACGGAAAAATTCCCGCAAGCAAATTTATCGTCTGTTTTACCCCTTCCGAAAAGCCTTCGTACAAATCTACTTTTTTAATCGCCCCGCAGATAAGAGTAAGCAGTGTGAACGCGGGCATTATGTAAGAATAAACGGTCATTTTTTGCTCTCCGTTAAGGCATTGATCCTTATTTTGTTGCGTTGAGTTTTTTCATGCCGAACCGCGTTTTTACTTTTAACGTTCCGCGGGCTTTTTTTATTGCGGCGTTCTCTTTTATCGCGCAATTTCGAAAACAGTTTGAAAAGCGTTATTCCGCAAACGGACGAAAACAGCGTGGATAAAAACCCCGGCAGAATTATGGAAGAAGAGTTTTTCGAGCCGTAACTTATCATCAGTGCGAGAACGGAAACGGGCAGTATCTGTACGGAAGTTGCCGCGACCACAAGCAGAAGTTCGGCTGCTTTATGATTGTTTTCTTTTTCGAGTTCGCTACAGGCTTTTATTCCGAGCGGTGTCGCTACGCCGCCAAGCCCCAACAGGTTTGCCGAAAGGTTAAGCGAGATATATTCCGCCGCTTTGTCGCCCGTTTTACCGAAAAGCAGATTTACGGGGCGTTTCAGTCTTTTAGACATAGCGTTCGTTATGCCCGAAAGTTCGAGTATGCGGTAAAGTCCCGTCCATACGGCGTACACGGGAACGAGCGTAAAAGTTAAAGTCAACGCTTTGTTTGCTCCTTTCAGCATTGCGGGCAGCGCGCTTTCGGGTGAAAAAACGCATAAAACGGTTATAGAAATAACGCACAGAATAAAAAAAACGACGTTCATACAAAAAGATTATGAATAATAGCGCGCGTTTATGTTTTACAATTAACTTTATTTAGTATATAATTAGCGATGAAAAAACGCTTTTTTATAAGCGAATGGGAGAGATTCCGATAATGAAAAGCAAAGACTCTTACTATATCACAACACCCATATACTATCCGAGCGGACATTGGACGATAGGTACATGTTATACGACCGTTATCTGCGACGGTTTTGCAAGATATAACCGAATGAAAGGCAAAAAAGTTTTCTTTCTTACGGGAACCGACGAGCATGGTCAGAAAATAGAGAAAAAAGCGGCTGAAAAAGGGGTTACTCCTATGGCGTTTATCGCGCCGCTTGTCGACGAACTTAAAAATATCTGGAAGTCGCTCGATATAAGTTACGACAGATTTATCCGTACCACCGACCCCGACCACGTCGCGACCGTGCAGAAAGTTTTTAAGCAACTGTACGATCAGGGCGATATTTATAAGGCCGAGTACGAAGGGTGGTATTGCACTCCGTGCGAGTCGTTCTGGACGGATTCGCAACTTAAAGACGGGAAATGCCCCGATTGCGGTCGTGAAGTTCATAAAGACAAAGAAGAAAGTTACTTCTTCCGTCTTTCAAAATACACCGATAAAATTCTTAAACTTTACGAAGACAACCCCGAATTTTTGCAGCCCGTTTCGCGTGTAAACGAAATGGTCAACAATTTCCTGAAACCGGGGCTTTCCGATCTTTGTGTTTCGAGAACGAGCGTAAAGTGGGGTATTCCCGTAACGTTTGATGAAAAGCATACAGTTTATGTATGGATAGACGCGCTCACGAATTATATCAGCGCGCTCGGCTACGGCAGCGATAACGACGAAAAGTTTAGAACTTTCTGGCCTGCCGACGTTCATATGACAGGTAAGGAAATTATCCGCTTCCACGCGATTATCTGGCCTGCCATTCTTATGGCTTTGGGTCTTGAACTGCCTAAGCGCGTTTACGGTCACGGCTGGCTGCTTATCGGCGGCGATAAACTGTCGAAGAGTAAAGCCGACGCTATCGGCAACGAACTTACCGACCCGCTCGAAATCGTCGAAAGATACGGTTCCGACGCGCTCAGATATTTTCTCCTGCGCGACGTTCCGTTCGGTAACGACGGCGTTTATACAAACGAAGCCTTTTTAACGCGTATCAACAGCGATCTGTGCAATGACTTGGGTAATCTCGTTTCGAGAACGAGCGCAATGATAAATCAGTATTTCGACGGAGTTCTGTATGCGCCGAATCAGACCGAAAAGTGTGACTTCGAGCTTGTAGAACTGTGCGAAAAAACGCCGCTTATAGTTGATAAGGCTATGGACGCATTGAACGTTTCCGACGCGCTTTCGGCTATTTTTGCCGTCTGCGGTCGCGCAAATAAGTACGTTGACGAAACCACGCCGTGGATTCTTGCGCGTGAAGGCAATAAAGAACGTCTTAAAACCGTGCTTTACAATCTTGCCGAAAGTATTCGTTTCGTTGCGGTAATGCTCAAACCGTTCATCACCGTTACGCCCGATAAAATTCTTGCTTTGTTCGGTCTTGAAAACGTAAACGATTTTTCGTCGCTTGAAAAGTTCGGATATCTTAAAGAAGGCACGAAGGTCGCTACATGCGCGCCGCTCTTCCCGAGAATAGATATTAAAAAAGAGCTTGCGGAAATCGATAAAATGATGACCGAACGCAAAAAAAACAACGCCGCAAAAGAAAAAGCGTCAAAAGCGGCGGAATTCAAACCGCAGGAAACAAAACCGCAGATTACGATTGACGATTTTGCCAAAGTCGAACTTAAAGTCGCTTCCGTTCTTACTTGCGAAAAAGCCGAAAAGAGCGATAAACTACTCAAATTCACTCTTTCGCTCGGTAACGAAACGCGCACGGTAGTGTCGGGAATAGCCAAATATTATAAGCCCGAAGAACTGATCGGCAAAAAGGTCGTGCTTGTTTCCAATCTTAAACCCGCCGTTCTTCGCGGAATTACCAGCGAAGGAATGATTTTGTGTTCCGAAGCGGACGGTAAAGTTAAAATCGTAGAACCCGCCGCCGATATGCCCGACGGTAGCACCATAAGATAAAATGATAGACTCTCACGCGCATCTTACCGACAAGGCGTTTGTAAACGATGAAGACGTTATAAACCGTGCGAAATCGGTTGGTGTAAAAACGATCGTCACGCTCGGGTGGAATATATCTTCAAGCGAAGATTGCCGCGCCATAGCCGAAAATACAAGCGATATTTACTTTGCTTCCGGTGTTCACCCGTCCGACTGTGAAGAGTTTGATAACGGTGTTATAGCCCGACTTTTTAAGTCTTTCGAAAGTAAAAAATGTATAGCCGAAGGCGAAATAGGGCTTGACTATCATTACGGTGCGGATAAAAAAGAACTGCAAAAAACCGTTCTTAAAAAGCAAATAGAAATTGCCAAGGATGCGAACCTGCCGTTTATTATTCACTCGCGCGAAGCGTCGGGCGATATGGTTAATATCATAACCGAAAGCGATAAAGCGGGACTTTTGCAAAACGGCTTTTTAATGCATTGCTATTCCGAAAGTAAGGAATGCGCCGAAATTTATCTTAAGCATGGCGCGTATTTTGCTTTCGGCGGCGCGATTACTTTCAAAAACGCAAAAAAAGAAGAAATTATAAAAAGCATTCCCATTGACAGAGTGCTTTGCGAAACCGATTGCCCTTACATGGCGCCCGTACCTTTGCGCGGAACGGTAAACGAACCCGCGAACGTGCGCTTTGTGTATGAGAAACTTGCGGATATTTACGGCGTCGCGGTTGAAAAACTGGTCGACATCGTGCGCGAAAATTTTCATCGGTTGTTCAGAAGGGCTCAAAGCTGAATTTAACGAAATTATGAAATTAAACGAACTACTGAAAAAACACGGTTTTTCTTTCAGTAAGAAATACGGTCAGAATTTTATCAGCGACGACGCTATTTTATACGGCATTGCCGAAAACGGCGGGGTTAATAAAAACACGCCCGTACTCGAAATAGGGTGCGGCGCGGGTACTCTTACCAAAGTGCTGTGTGAAAAAGCCGAATTTGTTTACGGTTACGAGATTGATAAATCGCTCGCGCCCGTACTCGGTGAAAATCTCGCAGGGGTGGAAAATTGCGAAATCACCTTTCGCGATATCATGAAAGAAGACCTTGCCGCCGAAGAAAAACGAATCGGTAAGCCGTACATGCTCGTTGCCAACCTGCCGTATTACATTACTTCGCCCGTAATAATGAAATTTATAGAAAACTCCGCGTTGTGCCTTTCTATAACTGTTATGGTGCAGGACGAAGTCGCTCGGCGTATCTGCGCTATGGCGGGAACTCCCGAATACGGCGCGATTACCGCGGGAATAGGCAGAGTTGCCGATTCCGTGCGCGTTATGGACGTAAAAAGAGAGAATTTTTACCCCGTGCCGAACGTCGATTCTGCTGTCGTAAAAATCGTTTTTAACAGAGATAAATTTACCGATGTAGAGCCGAAGGTTTATCGTGATCTCGTGCGCATAGCCTTTTCTTCAAGAAGAAAAACGCTTGCGAACAATCTTAAAGAATGGCTTAAAACTGACAGGGCGACCGTTTCCGACTTGCTTTCGGAATGCAAGATAGACGAAATGGCTCGCGGCGAAACCCTTTCCTGCGCTGATTTTGCAGAACTTTCGAAAGCGATTAAAAAGAAATTCTCCGAAAAGATTTGCGCTAAAAAATAGCCGATAACGGTGCTATAGTCCGACTTTTTATAGAAAAAGCGATAAAAATCAAACACAAAAAGCGTAAGCGCGAATAAAATCCGCGGTAAAAGCACGCAAAAAAAGCCGCGGGCGAAAAGCGTAACAACTAAAGCCGATCAAAACGTCGTACGTCATATCGCAAACGCCTTTTACGCGCATGCGACAAAGATATTACGGAAAAGTCGCTAAAAACAATTGAAAAATCGGCAAATAAATGATATAATCGGAATACGATAGATAAAAGAAGTGTGTCGTCCGATCCGATTCCCGGGCATATGACGGCGCAACGGATAAAAAACGAATAACAGGAGAAATGAATTATGGGACTTTTTGATAATTTGTTCAGATTGAACATCGAATGGAGCGACGATACTCAGAATACGATGGTCTATAAATACCCGTTCAAAAACGCGGGTAAAGAAGTAAACGACAAGAGTTCTCTTACCGTAAGAGAATCTCAGGTTGCAATCTTCGTACATAAAGGGCAGATAGCCGACGTGTTCCAGCCGGGGCTTTACAATCTTAAAACCGACATTCTGCCGGTGCTTTCCAAACTCGCTTCGTGGAAATACGCGTTCGAAACGCCTATCACGCTCGACGTTTATTTTGTAAACACCAAGCAGTTCACGAACATCAAGTGGGGCACGCAGAATCCGTTTATTATGCGCGATGCCGAATTCGGTATGGTAAGCGTTAAAGGTTTCGGTACTTTCTCGTTCAGAGTAGACGATGCACCCACGTTCATGCGCGAACTTTTCGGAACCAACTCGTCTTTCTCTACGAACGACATTCAGGGCTATCTTAAATCGATTATCGTTACTGGCCTTACCGACGCTATCGGCGAAAGCAAGGTATCCGTTCTCGATCTTGCCGGCAACACCATGGAAATTCAGGTCATAGTCAAGGCGAAAATTCAGGAACTGTTCAAAAACATCGGTCTTAAACTCGAAACCCTGCTTATCGAAAATATGTCCGTTCCGCAAGAAGTTCAGAAAGCGATCGACGAGCGTACCAAATACGGCATTCTGGCAGGTTCTACCGATACAATGATGAAAGTCGCCGCAGCCGAAGCCATGCGTGACGCGGCTAAAAACACAGGTACGGGCGGCGCGTTTGTCGGCGCAGGCGTAGGTATGGGGGCAGGTATGGGAATCGGCGGCATTATGGCAAGCGCGATGAACCCCAATAACAACGCGAATAACAACGTGGCGCAGAATAACGCGAATAACGCGGCAAAACCCGAAGCGGCTAAAAAAGTCTGTCCGTCGTGCGGCAAAACTGTGGCTGCGGGCAGTAAGTTCTGTCCAGAATGCGGCGCGCGTATGCCCGAAAAATCCTTCTGCTCCGAATGTGGTCACGAAATTCCCGCAGGCAGCAAATTTTGCCCCGGTTGCGGAAAGAAACTCGGCTGATGAAAAATAACCGATCGGTTCAACAAACTAAGCAAATATTTGCCGAAACGACTAAAAAAGGTTGATTTCGGCAATATGATAAACGGCTGAAAATTTTTAAGCCGAAAATTATTTATAAACCCTGAAAGGATAGAAAATTATTTCTGATGGGTAGGAGAAATTATTATGGAAGAAAGAAAAATCACGAAAGATACTCTTATTGCAGACATCGTTGAACTTAATCCCGACAGTGTAGAAATTCTTCAGAGATACGGAATGCACTGCCTTGGCTGCGCTCTCGCGCATATGGAAACTCTTGAAGAAGCGGTTAACGCTCACGGCGCGGAACTCGAGGCGCTTCTTAACGAACTTAACGCATAATAGCTTATAACCGGGGCGAATAGTACGGCGTGTGCGGATTATAATTCCCCTGCCGGCAATCCGACGGAGTAAAAATGGCAGAATTCGATTCAAATAAAATGACTGACAACCGGCAGCTTTCGGGGCAAGAAAGAACGAGCGCGTTCATGAAATGCGACGGATGCGGCGGGAATATGGTGTTCGATCCCGAAACGCAGTGCCTGAAATGCGAGCATTGTGGCAAGGTGATCGATTTCGGCAAGAACGACAAAGTTGAAGAATTATCTATCGAAGGTGCATTCAAAAAGTCGGAAAAGTGGAACAATGAAGTAAACGTATACAGATGCGAAAACTGCGGCGCGACCTTTAATATCGGCGCGGACGAGGTTTCGGTTATCTGTCCGTATTGCTCCACCACGCATATAGTAAAAAGCGAAGACCTTGCCGGCATCAGACCGAACGCGCTGTATCCATTTGTAATAACCGCTCCGAAAGCCGCGGAACTTGCAAAAAAGTGGGCTAAAAGGCGGTTGTTTGCGCCGCGTTCGTTCAAAAAACAATTAAAAGAAAAAGACTTGCGCGGGGTATATCTGCCGGGCTTCACGTTCGACAGTAACACCGTGTCTTATTACGAAGGGCGTTTGGGCGAACGCAAAACGCGTACGGTCAGAACGTCAAACGGCAATACCCGTACCGAAACGTATATCGAGTGGCATTACGTCAGCGGAACTTTCAATAAGTTTTTCGATGATATTATGATTTCAAGCGGCATTACCCCGCAGAAAGAACTCGATTCGCTTAAGCCTTTCAGAACGGATACTATCCGCGTTTACGGCAACGAATATCTTTCGGGCTATGCCGCAGGACATTACGTCCGCAATATCGGAGAGTGCTGGGGCGACGCGAAAAAGATAATAGACAAAACTTTGCGTAACGATATTCTGCGTTCTTACGGCTATGACGTGATCGATTATCTCAACGTATCCACAAAGCACAACGACGTGACGTATAAGTACGTGCTACTGCCCGTTTACAGACTGAATTTCCGTTTTAAAAAGAAAGATTACAACGTTTCGGTAAACGGCAACACCGGCAGAATTACGGGTAAAACGCCTGTTTCGCCTGTTCGCGTTATTATTGCAGTCATATTAGGTCTTGCCGCAGTTTTCGGACTTTTATATCTTGCTGCTTCTGCCGATTCGTGCGACGTGGAATTCTCGCTCGATAACGGCAATAAAAACGTTGCCGAATACGAGTATAACATAAACGAATATGCCGAAAACAGCGGATATAACTTCTTTTTAGACGGCAAAAAGATATAAGAAAATCGCGTTAACAAGCCTGACAGGGTAGCGCAATTTATAAAAAACAAATAATACGCGGCGTATAATCGGTTAAGGCTTTGCGGGGTACTGCTGTATGGCTCTGCAGAAAAAGAAAACGCCGCGCAAAACAATAAACACAAAGAAACGAGTGTGAAATCGCACTTTTCGGAGGAATTATGAAAAAAACAGTAAGCATTTTAACTACTTTGGTGTTGTCGCTCGTACTGATTTTCTCTCTCGGCGGATGCAAAGAAGTGGAAAACGGCAGCGAAATTAAAAGAGTAACGTTCGAAATCGAATTTACCAATGCCGACGGAACGACCGAAACTACCACGATCGAAGCAAAACTTTACACGACTTTTGCTCCCAAGACGACGGCTAAGATTATCGATCTTATCGAAAGCGGTTATTATAACGATCTTTGCATAAGCAACGTTGCTTCTTCTTACTCGCTGTTCGGCAACTACAAACTTAACGCCGAAGGCAAACTCGAAGCGGTCGACGGCAATATTTCTACCGTAAGCGGCGAATTTTACAACAATGGTCTTAGCGGAAACAATCTCGTCGTTACCGACGGCGCGCTCGTTCTTAAACGTGACGCGGGTTACGACAGCGGCAAGGCGACTATCGCTCTTTGCTTCTCGGCTTCCGCTCCTTTCGACGCCGATTCTTATTGTGTATTCGGTAAACTTCTTTCCGACGACGGCGACAGTTCAGCCGACAGTTCTGCTTTAGAAAGCCTTTCCAGCGTTCAGAAAGCGAAGAAAATCGCAGATTATCTCGCTACCGAAAATCAGACCAAGGTTTACTATATCGTTAAAGATAAAGACAAAGAAAATTCGCTCGCCGGCAATTATTACACTTATTTTGTTAATGACGGCGGAATCGAATATTACGAAGGTATCGTAGCCGAATCTGATATTCAGACCGGAAGTAAAACTCCTTTGAATGAAGACGCAGCCGACGCGTTAAAGACCAAACTCGCTTCTTCCGACGGCAGTTTCGAATATTATAATCTGCCCGTAACTCAAGTCATAATCAAAAAGGCAGAAGTTAAAAAGTAAGCCTAGGGATATATAATTAAAAAGAATTTGTTAAAAAGAATTTGCCGCCGCATTTATATTACGAATGCGGCGGTATTTCGTGAAAAGCGCGGCGATTTCGGGCTGGTAATAGTAAATACGTCCAGCAGTTGCCGAAAACTAATAAGGGGTTTATTATGGATAAACTGATTACCGTAGTGGGAACAACTGCGTCGGGTAAAAGCGATCTCGGAATAATTCTTGCCAAAGAGTTTGACGGCGAAATCGTTTCTTGCGATTCGCGGCAGATATACAAGGGGCTTGATCTCGGCACGGGCAAGGTTACCGCCGAGGAGCAGGCGCAGGTAAAGCACCATCTTCTCGATATAAAAGAACCTAACGAAAGTTTCTCGCTTGCGGAATACCAAAAACTCGCCTATAGGTCGATTAACGATATAATCGCGCGTAAAAAAACGCCTTTTTTGGTTGGGGGAACGGGGCTTTATTCAAGGGCGGTAACGCAGGGCTATAATCTTTCCGAAGAGCAGGACGATCCCGAACTCCGTAAAGAAATAAACGCCTTGACTACCGAGCAACTGGTCGAAAAATTGAAAGAATACGGCGAAGAAGTACCCGACGGGTTATCTCCGCGCCACCTTGCAAGAAGACTTGAAAAAAGAATGAAGGGTGTTGCCGCGGGCGTGAATAAGCCCGTTTACGATTACATACAACTTATTCCCGTTTTCTCGCGCGACATATTATATAAAAGAATAGAACTGCGGCTTGACGCAAGGCTTAACGCGGGTATGGTTGACGAAGTAAAACGCCTTAAACAGCAGGGCGCAACCGACGAATTTTTAGAAGGTCTGGGGCTTGAATATAGATACACCAACCGCTATCTTAACGGCGAATATACTTTTGAGGAGTATCGCGAAACTCTGCTTACCGAAATAAGACACTTTGCAAAACGTCAGGTCACATGGTTCAAAAAAGAGCAGAACGCCTATCCGCTCGATATGACGGGCGATTATGAAACCGCCGCAAAACAAATAGTTGCTAACTTTATAAAAGCCTGAACGCCTTTTTATAACCCTTTTTGCCGTAAAAAATCGGCTATAGCGGGCTTGTAAGTCAATTATTAAAATGGCGGCTTTTTCAGCCTGTAAAAAAAAATAAAAAAATTTTCTTAAAAACTCTTGACAAAAGAGTTTTTTGCTATTATAATAACAGTAACGATTACTGATATCGATTATGAACTTGTAAGGCGGCAGTTATGCAGAGCAGATATTCGAAGCAACGGGAAGAAATTTATTCCGTACTTGTAAATACAAAGTGCCACCCGACGGCTGAGTGGGTTTACGAGCAGGTGCGAAAAACCGATCCTACCATAAGTTTGGGTACGGTTTATCGCAATCTCGGTCAACTGTGCGAGCAGGGCAAGGCGATAATAGTCGAAACTGCAGACAAAAAGACTCATTACGACGGTTGCGTCAAGCCGCATGGGCATTATGTGTGCGAAAAATGCGGCAGAGTATTTGACCTTGAAAGCGAAGTCGATATCCCGTCGGAACTTGAAGAAAACGGTTTTATCGTAACCAGAGCAAGTTGCGTTTATTACGGAATCTGCAAAGATTGCCAAAATCAAAGTAAATAACGGCTTAATGCCTTAGATTAAAAATTATAAAACCATTGGAGAAAAAAGTTATGAAAAAATTTGTTTGCAGTGTATGCGGTTATGTTCACGAAGGCGATTCGGCTCCCGAAAAATGCCCCGTTTGCGGCGCTCCCGCGTCTAAGTTTATCGAGCAGAACGAAGAAATGACGTGGGCGGCAGAACACGTTGTAGGCGTTGCTCAGGGCGCACCCGAAGACGTTATCGAAGGGCTCAGAATGAACTTCACGGGCGAATGCACCGAAGTCGGAATGTACCTTGCAATGGCAAGAGTTGCCGCAAGAGAAGGCTATCCCGAAATCGCGGAATACTGGAAAACAGCCGCTTACGAAGAAGCCGAACACGCCGCTAAATTTGCGGAACTTCTCGGCGAAGTAGTTACCGATTCCACCGAAAAGAACCTTACCATGAGAGTCGAAGCCGAAAACGGCGCAACCGCAGGCAAAACTCAACTTGCAAAACGCGCTAAAGAACTCAATCTCGACGCTATCCACGATACCGTTCACGAAATGGCTCGCGACGAGGCACGCCACGGCAGAGCGTTCGCCGGTCTGTTAAAAAGATATTTCGGCAAATAATTTTTGCCGTTTCTAAAACTTCCTACATTTTGTTTGAAAACCCGACCTGTCAAAAAGACAGGTCGGGTTTTTGCATGTAAGGCTATAAGTCGATTAACGTGTGTTTTATGTGTATGCTTAATACTATATTTAGATTTATACAAAGTTTTTTTGAAGTTAAATCGAAAGTTTACGTTAGCAAAGTTCCTGATCTAAATTTTTGAATATCGGAGTATCAAAAAACTCTATAATGCTTATCTTAAAACCGTCGCAAAGCATTTTAATTGTTACGATTCCCGGATTTTTGCTTTTTCCGTACAGAATATTTTTTATTGAAGAAGGCGGAACGCATGATTCTGCTGCTAATCTATAAATTGTATAATGTTTTATTTCGCATAATTCTAATATCCGATTTTTAACTGCTTCATACATAAATTTTTCACCTTTCTATGTTTTCTAAGAATATTTTACATAAAATATCTTGACAAATAAGGCTATATATAATACAATTAGGTCTATAAAAAGACTATTCGGGAAGAGAATAGGAAAAATGACTGAAGGAGTGGTTGAAAAATGACGGCGGATAGAGTTGAAGCAGCATTAAAAAAGTACAAAGGTCAAATATCGAAAGATGATTTGCCTAGTTTAGAAAATTATTTGAGATTGGCGCCCGATGATTGCATGGATGAATTGATGGCTCTGCCAATCAAAGGGAAAACAAAAACAATATTATTTTCTATTTTTTTAGGTAATATAGGCGTCGATAGATTTTATGTAGGAGATAAACGTAAAGGTTTATTAAAGCTGTTTTGTAATCTATTTGGGGGTGTTTATTTTGATTTTTATTATAAATTATTTGCCAAAGATGGAATTTTAACGCTTATATTTTTGTTTGTACTTTATATTTTTTGGCTTTTTTGTACTGAATTTAGATATATTTACGATATTTTTACTACATATCAAAAGGCTCAGCAGGTAAATTTTGAAAATATTACAAAATTCTTAGACGAAAAAAGTAAAAAAATATTAAAAGAAAACGAAGTTGTTCGGAATGATGCATATAATAATGTCGATGGAAAATATGTAAGCGATTCGAACACACAATTTTTAGATAATTCGGAAAAAATAAATAATAAGGAGATAGATGTAGTGAAAAAATCATCAATTGTTATTGGCGATAATTTACAGTGCGACTTTACAAAAGGATATGGCGGAAGTGCTCAACCTATCTATGATGAATGTTGTCGTAAATTCGCGTGGGACAATTTTCAAAGATCTTCATTCGGGAACCATTGCAGTCTTTATGCTAAAAGTGTAACGCCGGAAGGGTATAGTGTGCTATTCCTTGCACATAGTAACTGGACGCAAACTAAAGGCGGTGAATGGAGTAATAAAATTTTATGGAATACGATTGAAGAAGTATGGCAAAATTCCCGCGATGATATGTATCACGATGACACTATAAGGGTAGTATTTGCTAAAACAAAATCATATGGTTATGTGTTTATCGGGTTATATCGTCCGATAAACCTTGAAGATAAAGTTTTACCCGACGGCAGCAGAGTTTTTATTAAAACCTATCAACGCATATCGGACGTTTACCATAACTTTCAATAATTGAAGTTGTTACATAAAACACCTTAATAATCGACCTATAGGCGGATATTTATAATAAAACCCGAGAGGAACAGATAAACGTTCCGCTCGGGTTTTATGTTGTTTATAAGGCAAGGCAAATGTATAATTCTACGTTTTTCTAAAAGTCGTTACAAAACTAATTGTTCTTTTCCGCAAGGACGGAGCCGGTTTCGCCGTCTATAAGCACTGCCTTTTTCTCGCCGTCCGTCGCGGTAAAGCCGACGTAATAGTAGTTGTTGCCGTTTTCGGTTAAAAGTCGTACGGAAATTTCAGCTTTCAGTTTGCCGTTTTCTGTGTGTTTTTCAATATATTCCGCGCAATAATCGGTAGCCTTTTTAAGGGCTTCGGTATAGTGGATAGTATCTTCGTTAAGGGCGGAAAGCGCGGTTAACGTGCAGGTCTGATCGCCGTAGATAAGTTTAACTACGACTTGTTTTTCGGGTAGAACGTTCACATCGAAAGAGCAAGCCATCGCGCTTTTTACGGGGTGGAACGCAAGATCCTGCGTATATTCGTTATCTCCGTAAGCGATGACGGCGGTTATTTTGTCGCCGATTTCTTTTTTTGTAGTAACTTTTACGGTAATGCTAAGCCGCGTTTCGTTCTTTATTCCGTCGGAGGCGTAGGGCGTTTCTCTTGCGCCCGCCCAGACCACAACGCCGAAAGTTTCGTCTTCGGCGACGAAAACGTCTTTTCTAAGGTCGCTTATATACGAAAAGCAATCGGGTTTAGGGTTGCAGGCGGCAAAAATAGTAAGAATGCAGGGGATAACTATAAGCAATAATTTTATACTGATTTTTTTCATAGTAAAAAATATGCGGCGGCATTTAAGTTAAGAACCGAAAACGCCGCCTTTTCGGTAATTATTGATAAGGAATGGAAATCCCTATTGCATATTGTTTATAAAAAAGTGGACAAATGCCCGACTAAGTGATATAATCAACGAAGAAAACAAAAGCCAAAAGGGGCAAAAAGTGAACAAATTGATTGCCAGAACGGCGGCTATAACCTTTGCCGCTTTAATATTGATAACTGCCATAGTATACGGGTGTTTCGCTTTGGTTGCACCCCGTAAAATGAGCGAGTTTTACAGCGGCGTAGGCAGCGGCGCTTTGTCTCTTAAATATGCCGAACGCGCCTATAAGACGGATAAAACGGAAGATAATCTTGTCTTTGTCATAAAAAGGGCGATCGCCGCAAACAATAACGAAAAAACCGTTGAATATTGCAAAATACTTTTTTCCGATAAAGTAGATTTATCCGCAGACGAAACGCAATTTTTGCAGAACAAATACTGCGTCGCCTTATACGATCTTGATAAGTACAGCGAAGCGATAAGAACGGCGTTCGGTTTCAGCGGCGGATATCTTTCGGGTAACGCGCTCGAAGGGCTTACCGTCAACGCGCTTGGAAAGAAGGACAGCGAATTTTTGATTATGATACTTAACGATCTTCAACTTATGGAACAAAATCCCGAAATCGCCGCAGAAAACAAGCAGAGATTGCAAAAAGAAATCGAACTTGTGAAAAAGTTCATAAAAGACAATCCGCCCGCCGAATAAGCGGATAAAACACGTTATGCTGCGGTGTATACAAAATGTATATACAATAAAGTGTTGCGGAGTCGGCGATCGGGCTTGATTGCGTTACGACTGTATACAAAATGTATACACAACGTATATGGCGCGCATGTAGGGCATAAAAATATTGCAGAGTATAAAAAAAGACCGAAAAATGGCGGAAAAAGCGGTTTTCGGGTTGCCGCCGTATCCGGCGATTGACAGTAGTTGTTAAAAAGTAATAAAATCAAGGCAATAAAAAGCAAAGGGCTATGGCTCTTGTTAAGGAGAGATAAAATGAAAGTTATTATAGCCGAAAACTATGATGAAGTCAGTAAAAAAGCGGCGGAAATAATGATTGACGTCGTAAAGAATAATCCGCAAGCGGTACTCGGTCTTGCAACCGGTTCCACTCCGCTCGGACTTTATGCCGAAATGATAAAAGATCACAAGGAAAACGGCACGAGTTATAAACAGATCAAAACGGTCAACCTTGACGAATACGCAGGGCTTGACGTAACCAGCGATCAGAGTTACGTTTACTTTATGCGCCACAACCTTTTCGAAGGGCTCGATATCGATCTTAACAACACCAATATCGAAAACGGAAAGGCGGCAGACAGGCAAGCCGAATGCAAGAGATACGACAAGGTGTTAGAGCAACTCCGTCAGGACATTCAGGTTCTGGGCATCGGTTCCAACGGACACATTGCGTTCAACGAACCGGGTACTCCGTTCGATTGCACCACGCATATAGTTGACCTTACCGAAAGCACCATTAAAGATAATTCGCGCCTGTTCAAGAGCATCGACGAAGTTCCCCGTCAGGCTTTCACAATGGGTCCCAAGAACATAATGAACGCCAAAAAGATTCTTATTCTTGCAACGGGTAAGAACAAAGCCAAAGCCGTTTACGGTCTTGTTAAAGGCGAAGTCACCACCGAAGTTCCCGCAAGCATTCTGCAAAAGCACGAAGATTGCATTCTCGTATGCGACAAAGAAGCCGCTTCCTTGCTGTAATTAAATATTGAATAACAAAAGCCGCCAGCATTTCAGATAGTGCCGGCGGCTTTTTGTGTGTATTGTAATGTGTGGTTTGAATTCTTTAACAAAAAAAGGCGACTTGGTTAAGTCGCCTTTGTGTTTTTTAGATTTATCAGTCTTTACGGTTGAGTACGGTTATATCGATATCGACGCCGTAGTCGCCGTCTTTGCCTTTAGAAACGGTGATTTTGCCGGTTGCTTCGTCTTTGGTAATGGTTTTGCACTTGCCGCCGGTGATAATGCCGCATATATCGAAACTGTATTTATCGGTTGCGGTAAGGTATTTGTTCATTTCTTCGGCGATATTTTCGGGCAGGTAACCAATGTGGTGGAAGCCCGTGCCTGTCCAGTCGAATATATAAACCTTAACTTTGTCGCCTTCAAGACGGAGCGCGGCTTTCTTGAATTCCTGATCGGCTATTTCGTAAATAGTGTCGTTCTCGTATTCTTCTTTCATTTCGGAAGCCTTAAGACCGTCGTATTTATCAAGATATCCGAGTTTCAATCCTTCTTTGATTTCCGCGTCGAGAATGTTTTTAACCTTTAAGCCTTCGTCGTTCTTCTTGTTTGCAACGTCGATAGTGCAGGAGTTTTCGTACAGAACTTCCTTGGGCGCGTATATAAGTTTTCTGCCGCGTTTCATAGCAAGTTGCGGCAGAACTTCTGCCGAGTACGCAGGTGCGGTCAGTTTGAAACCTTTTTCCTGCGCGGGTTCAGCGGCAGGTTCTTCTGCGGAAACTTCGGCGGGCTGCGCTTCCATAGCGGCTTTCTCTGCAGCTTCTTCAGCGGCCTTTTCGGCAGCGGCTTTCTCTGCAGCTTCTTTAGCGGCCTTTTCGGCAGCGGCTTTCTCTGCAGCTTCCTTAGCAGCCTTTTCTGCAGCAGCTTTCTCTGCGGCTTCTTTAGCAGCCTTTTCGGCAGCGGCTTTTTCCGCAGCTTCTTTAG
>CAKQXZ010000005.1 GCA_934292955.1 uncultured Clostridia bacterium | reverse complement strand
AAAATGATTACTGAAACTCCCGCGAAAATCGCAAAAATCAATGCGGGCAGTATTGAAAAAGGCAAAAGAGCCGATATAGTTGTTTTTGATGATGAAATAAATGTTGAATCTGTATTTGTTAACGGATTGAACGTTTTTAATTTCGCGAAGTGAATATAGAAAGGACGTCAAATTTATGAAACTTACATTCCGCTGGTATGGCGAAAAAGACTGCATACCGCTTAATTACATAAAACAAATACAGGGAATGACGGGATCACGTTCTGCACGGGTTCGCTCGGCGCGGCGTACTTAAACGGCGTTTTCGAGGCAGTGCAAAAAGATTTGAAAAAATAAGGAGAAAGAAAAATGTACGATTTACCTTTTGAAATAGACTTAAACGGAAAGAGCGTGGCGATAACGGGCGCGGGCGGAATAATCTGCGGCGAGTTCGCGAAGGCTCTCGCGGCTTGCGGCGCGCAGGTCGCGCTTCTCGATATCAACTACGACGCGGCGGAAAAAGTCGCTACCGAAATAGGCGAAAACGCGATTGCGATTCGTTGTAACTGTTTGGACAAAGAGAGCATAAAGTCAGCCTATAGCACGATTATCGGCGCATTCGGCAAGGTGGATATCCTGATTAACGGCGCGGGCGGAAACAACCCGAAAGCCACTTGCGACAACGAAACCATGTCGCCAGAAATGCTCGGAACGGAGGGGTTAAAAGACTTTTTCGCGCTCGATGAAAGCGGGCTTAAATTTGTTTTCGACCTTAATATCACGTCGGCGTTTCTGGTAACGCAGGTATTTGCCGAAGGAATGGTGAAAACGGGCGGCAATATCATAAACATTTCGAGCATGAACGCGTTCCGTCCGCTTACAAAAATTCCCGCGTATTCTGCGGCGAAAGCGGGCGTGTCAAACTTTACCGAATGGCTTGCCGTTCACTTTGCGCCGTGCCATATCCGTTGCAACGCGATTGCCCCGGGGTTTTTCGTAACCAATCAGAATCGTGCGCTTTTGTATAACGAGGACGGCACGCCGACTGCAAGAACGGGTAAGATTTTGGCGGCGACTCCGATGAAGAAGTTCGGCGAGATAAGTGACCTTATAGGTTGTTTATTGTGGCTTTGCGACGATAAAGCGAGCGGTTTCGTGACGGGAACGGTTATCCCCGTGGACGGCGGTTTCTCGGCATACAGCGGAGTGTAAAAGTTTATTAAAACGATGAAAAAATACGAATTTACGTTCAACGGGTACAACGCGACAGTTCTTATACCTGATGATTTTAACGGTAAATGGCTTTGGAAAACCGAGTTTTTCTACGCGTTCGATAAAGCGGAGCAAACTCTTTTAAATATGGGCTATGCCCGCGTGTATTATCAGATAAACGATATGTACGGCAGCGATCGCGCGGTGCGGCTTATGCATAAATTCCATTTGCATTTAACCGAAAAATTCGGCTTTACCGCAAGGCCTTGTCTTTTCGGTTTTTCAAGAGGCGGACTTTATGCCTTTAACTACGCGCTTTATTACCCGGAATATGTGGATAAAATCTATCTCGACGCGCCCGTTCTCAACCTTAAATCGTGGCCGCCGAAGGATAGCGCGGAGCATATTCAGTTATTAAACGAGTATCTTTTGGACGAAAACACGTTCCAAATGTACAATTTCAGTCCGATTGATAAATTGTTCGAATTTTCCCGAAGCGGGCACAAAATTCTTTTGGTCGCAGGACTTAAAGATTCAACCGTGCCGTATAACGAAAACGGCAAAATCCTGGCTGACTATTACGCGGCGAACGGCTTACCGATAACGGTCATTACAAAACCCGATTGCGATCATCATCCTCATTCGCTCGAGAATGTCGAACCTATTATAAAATTCATAGAAAAATGAAAGAAAGATTTGAATGAATGCAAAGTTGGTGCGACGAAACCCAGAGCGATGATGTGCCTATAATCGATTATCATTGTCACCTTGACGACAAGGCGATTAAGGAAGATAAAACCTTTTCGGATATAGGCGAACTGTGGCTTTCGGGCGACCATTACAAAGTGGTGCATGGTGCGGCTTTGCTGCGGTTCTGAGGACTATTTCAGAAATATAATAAAAAGCAATTAAATAGAATTATTGACCATCATATGGCAAGAAAAACTTGTCGGATACGGTTAAAGTCGTTGAAGCGTAAAATGTTTCGGCGGCTTTTTTATCCCCGAAAATCTGAACGAGGAGGAGCAATAACGGCATATTACAAATTTTATCGCTCGCCGTAAAAAGTAACAACAAATCAAAACAACAAAACGGGAGGTAACGTTAGTCGCGTGGTTCAAAAAAAGTTAACATAGACATAGTAAATATCTACCCGCATAGCGGGTGGATATTTGCTTAAGTTTATCAATAAAGAAATGAGCCGATAATCGACTTATAGGGTGGGATTTGAGTGGTGATTTATGAAATAAGCGGAGTTGTTGCAGGGTATGTCAGATTAAACAGAAAGTTATCGGTCCAAAATCAGGACGCCTGCGCAATCGGACGTTTGCATAAATGAAATACCCGGAAAATCTTTTCTCAATTCCTCAACGACAAAGTAAATTTCATCATTATCCCATGTGTCTCCTGCCTTCAATTTACACTGTTCTAAATTCTTTCGTGTTTCAAAGGCAACATCACCGATTATAATTTTACCGTTTTCCTTTAAGTAGTTACGCAAGTCTGAAAGGAAGTCGCTCTTTTGCGCATCAGTCAAATGATGCAGAGAGTATGTCGCAACAATATAATCATAACGACAGTTTCGCAATGGTTTGACAAGCCCTTTTGAAAAGTCCCCCTGATATAAATGCGCATCCGGCATTTTCTCAGATGCCAACGCAATCATTCTTGATGAAAAATCCTGCCCGTAAATTGAGCAGCCCCGCTCGTATAGTTTTGTCGTTAATGCGCCTGTTCCGAATCCGATATCCAGCACAACGGCATTTTTGGTTTCCATTATGGTCTGAAAAATAAACCCGAGAACTTTTTTATAACCGGCAAAAGGGTATGTGTTTTCCTCATCGGAAATGCCGACGGTTTTGTCATAACCATCAGCCCAAAGGTCGAACTCTTTGTTGTTCAGCATGCTTGCTTCCTCCATAAATTCCGAATTATCATCACCTTAATTTTAGCATATTATACGGCGTTTTTCAATCGTTTCATCGATGTAAAAATAACGGTCTGCAAGAAAAAACTTACAGACCGTCACACTTGTGAGCATACGAAAAATCTCGTTTGTCGGGCGATTTTTGGGAGTGTGTCGGACGATAAGTGTCTCGACAAACAGGAATTTATAAAGTCAATTTCATTTCGATTTCTGCTGCATTGATTTTTGCATTTATCATACTTTTCCCAGTAAGGACGAATCCACATTTTTCATAAAACCGTATAGCACGTTTGTTGTCTTTCAAAACCCATAGATATACTTCCGGATAAGTTGACAACTCCTTCAAGCCCGCTTGCATCAGTCTCAGTCCCACGCCCGTCCCATAGTATTCTGACAGAACGTATAATGCAAATATTTCTCCGGCATTTGTAGATTCCTCCCCATGATTTCCATAACAAACAAACCCAATTACAGTATTTCCGTCCATCGCGACAATCAAATTATCTCGCCAACTAAACGCCATACTTTCGCATTTCTTATAAGTTAATTTGTCAAGGTATTCCTGACTAACGAACCCGGAATAAGTCTCATGCCAGGATTTCCAGTGAACATATGCTTTCCCTCTGATTTCTTCGTCTGTTTCCATTCTTTTTATGATGATACACATATGGTTTATCCTCAAATTTCGATTTGCCTTTGCCTTATTATAACATATTACATGGTGCTTTTCAACCAAATAACGGTCTGCAGGAAAAAACTTACAGACCGATAGGTTTGGTGTGCCTGACAGGATTCGTCCGCCCGCGCTTTGCGGGCGGTAAGCGAAGGCGGGGAAGCCCGACGGAGCGCTACGTTATTTCGTCAGCCGGTCAGGCGCAAAAAAAAGGGGCGGTTGCGAATAGCGAACGCCCTAAAATGGTGTGCCTAAGTCGTATATGCACGAACCTTTTAGAGAAGAAAAAGCGGTATTATCCGCCGTTTCTATCTCTTTTTCTGTTTTAACAACGTGTTCTTTTGTAAATTTGATATGGTCGGGGCTGTCTGTAAAGTTATAGGTAATGACAACTCTATCAGGATAAAGAACTACTTCCCGTATGAAAGTATTGACTATCAACTTGCGAATTTTAATGTCCGACGGATTGTCAAATACAAATCGGCTTAAAAACATTTCTATTTGATCGACAGTTAAAAACGTGTAGTTGCGAGTTTTTTCTTGCCCGATGTCAAAATCATATTGAGAAATGAGTGTGTCGAGCTCGGTCAATCTGATTTTTGTTGCTTCGGTTATAATTCCTTGTTCAATAGCCTTGATTATATTGTTTTGTGCTTTCACTGCTTCTTTACGTTTTTGTTCGATCAGTTTCAGAGTTGAGTTGTCGGCGACTTGCTTTGTATGCAAATTAAATATTCCTTGCGCTATGTTGTGTATCACGGTCGTGCTTTCAAGCATTCTGACGGTAGCATTTATAACGGTATCTTCCAACCATTGTTTCGAAACGGCTTTCGTTGCGCATTTAGCACGCTTTTTTCTACGCGATAGACAGATATAATAGTAATGGATATCTCCCGTGTGAGAAGTCCCGCTTTCGCCGCCCATTTTATGTTTGCAATCTCCACATATAAGTTTTCCCGAAAGTATGTAATCGAATATTTCTTTTTTACGGCTTGGTGCAATTTTATTTTCTTCGTTTATTGCATTAACCACATTCCAAAGTTCGTCGGATATAATTCTCGGAAAGATTTTATCGTATAGCACGCCTTGATGTTCGACTACGCCTGTGTATCGTTTATTATGCAAAATAAGGTATAAATACTTATGGTTGACGAGCATTCCGTTTTTGCGGCGGTATCCGCATTCTTTGAAACTTTGAGCGATTGCAACTGCTTTGTAGCCCTGCGCATATTTAGTAAACGCTTCTTTTATAATTGCGCTTTCATATTCGTTTATGACGTATTTTTTATCAACGACATCATATCCAAAAACCGGTTGTCCGCCGGTAGCGTTACCTTTGATCCAACTTTCTTTTAGCCCACGGTTGACTTTTTGTGTAAGTTCTTCCGAAAAGTATTGATTAAAACCTTCTAAAACGGTTTCCATCATACGACCTTCGGGGCTGTCGGTCAGGTTTTCCATTGCCGATAAAGTAACAACTCCATTATCTCTCAATGTTTTTTTGTGTATTACCGACTCGAATTTGTTACGAGAAAACCTGTCAAGTTTATAAACGATAACGTATTGCCATTGTCTGCGACTACTGTCTTTCAGCATTTTTTGAAATGCCACGCGATTGTCATTTGTTCCCGTCATAGCGCGATCGATATATGTATCGACAACCAAAACACCTTGCTTCATTGCGTACTCATGACAAACGCGAAGTTGCCCTTCAATCGACTGTTCGGTTTGGCTATCGCAGGAATAACGTGCATAAATAACTGCTTTTTTCATCTTAATCTTTAACTCCTTTTTATAACTTATTTTGTCTTTCGACGGAAACCCAAACAATCCGAGAACGGCGGAGCAGTCAAGGAAAAAGAAAAAAATATTGAATAAGAGTTTGTATCTTAAAAGTTTTAACAATAATTTTTTCCCTTTACGGCTACGACGGGCTTGGATTAGGCTTTCCACGAGAAAGAAAAACCTTGCATTTTTCTTGTTCACAAGATTACGAGTTAAAGTCGCAAGATCTTTGCGAGTTAAAAAAAATATCTTCAAAAAATTTTCAAAGTCGAAAAAAAACTGCGAGTTTGCTTGCTATCCTTTGTGCAAAAACAGGGAGGGCAGTCTTATGAAAAAACAAACAAAAAAAGAACGTGAAGTTTATGCTGTCGGTCGTCCGAGCCTTGAACATCTCGCTCCGAACGAAAGGGAAGCATTTTTCTCCACGTTACTTGCGTGCATTATAGAACATAAGGAATGGCTTTGTGAATGTAAGCCGACACCGCACGAAGAAAAAAAATCAAATTAGAAAGATAATAAAAAGATAGAAGATTGCGCGAAATAGAAAAGAGAGAGTCAAAAAACGGCTCTCTCTTTTTTAGATTTGAAATTGTATGATTTAGAATTCTGCGTTTGAAATAATATATTCGGGGTTGATGATATGAGTTTTTCTTATTCTTGTTTGATATTGCCGCGGCGTAATGTGCGTGAAACGTTTGAAGATATACGAGAAATATTGCGCGCTGTCAAATCCGAGTTCATCGGAAACTTGTTGTATCGAAACATCCGAACTTTCGAACATAACCAAAGCTTCGATAATACGGCGGCGTAACATATAGTTGATTATCGACATAGAATAGTTCTTTTTGAACTGATGACATACATGCCCGACGCAGTAACCGAGAGATTGGGCTATATCTTCCAACTTTATATTCTCTTTGAAATGTTCGTCAACGTATTTTTTTACCGATTCGGCAAGCGTTGCAGATTTATTGTCGTTCGTTTCTTTACTATCGGATTCCAAAAACATACGGGTTGTCAGAATCAATAACGTTTCCAACTCGTTTTTCATTAACTGCCTGAAAGCATATTCGTTTTTCATCGGATTTTTAATCGGAATATCTTTATAGCCTTTCTGATAAAAATTGTCGGCATAATTTTTAACGAGCATATTTATCGTCTGCACTTGCTCGTCGGATATTTTCGATTTTTTCAACGTTATCAATTTATCGTTAAGTCCGTTGCATGCAAAAGTAATTGCAACCGATAGGGAATGACATTTGTCGGGGTTCATTGCGTGCATAATATTCGGCGGAACAATGATGTATTCGCCTGCGGATAAATTGAAGTCTTTTGCCGTTTTTCCTTCGCCCGTGCTTACGACCATATTTCCGTTTATTACATAGAAGAATTCATACAAGTCATGTATTTCACCGCGATAATGATATTCGGGCAGTAAATGATACTGATACAGCGATTCGAGTGCGACGACGTTAATATCGTCGGTGAGTAGTTCGGCTTCCAGATGGTCGCCCGGTTCGGAGTAAGAAAAAAATTTGTAGTCCATAATTTGATTTTACAATAAAAAAATCCAAAAGTCAAGATTATATACAAAAACATTCAAAATTGTTATAGATAATGTAAATAAAATATTGTAAAATTAAAATGCAAAAATTATTAAGGAGGAATGGAATGATGATGAAACCAATTTTACAGCAACGTAAAAATGAATAAAAGGGGCAGTAAAAATCGGACAAATTTTAAGTAAAAGTCGATTTATGTTTAGTAGCGGTTCAATTGATTTTTCTCAAAATATCAATAAAAACGGACTAATCGCGGCTTTGTTGACAAACAGTACAAGTTTAAGTTATGGCGGCAACATTTGTTGCAACTCGTTTTGCCATAGGCAAAGCGTTACATACGTTGAAATGTTTTAGCGCAAAATACATAAAAATGTTAAGCCTTACATTAAAATGACGACTTAAAAAAATAAAAAATCACCGTAAAAGTGCTTACAATATTATATAAGTAGTCTTTTCGGTGGAAGGAATTATTAAAATGAAAAAAATATTATCAAGGAAAAATGTTTTAGTAGCTTTATTTGCTCTTTGCTTAACGTTTGCATCGGCGTTTGGTTTTAACGTTAAGACCGCAAGAGCTGACAGCGTAACTCCCGATGCTACGGTAACAGAGGCAATAGCAACGGCGATTGAGAATCAGCCCGATATTGATACTATATCTGTGGCGGATTTCGGAATGGGTTATATAGGAGAAACTAAAGAATTTAAGGCTTTAGATCAATGGTACGCATTCAATCTCAATTCCAATAACGTTCTGCAATCTTTAATTTTTAAGTTTTACTATTCGCCGGCATCTGATTTCAGTGCAATAGAATTACGAATCGGTTTTACCGATAGTTGGGGCGCAAAGGTCAAATTTGATTTAACTAATGGTTTGAATATGAAAAAAGGCGATAATTCCGCATCTTTGGCAAATGCCGCAGAAGTTTTTGCTGATGCCGCCAAGGAATATCTCGTAGAAATTAAAGTTATCC
Organism: uncultured Clostridia bacterium; assembly: GCA_934292955.1. Next base: position 51,675 of record CAKQXZ010000005.1, on the reverse strand, counting down.
GTGTTAAAGACAGCAATACTTTAATAAGTGCAAGTGTTGACGGCACAGAAAAAATCAATGCTTCGGTTGCGGATGTTGGTGAATATACCACCGGAACCGATAACAGAATTCATTTCTACACTGCTTCGACTAATGCTTGGACGATAAGAGATTTCAGAGAAATCGATACTAATTACGACGTAATAACCACACACGACGTTGAACACTGGCATCCGACGGAAAAAGATGTGACCGTAAAAGACGAAGTTGTTACTTTAGAGAGAACTGAAAATAAAGACGGAACATGGTCCGGTACGGGCTATTTCGGTTGGTGGGATGCTACCAACGACGACGCTAACGTTGTTTATAAATTCTATTATAACACCGGTGATAAAGTAACGACTGAAGATCCGTTTACTATAAGAATGAGACCGACCACCGGCGATAAAATGTGGGTAGGCTTAAAAGTTACGTTTAACCATTGGAGCAATCAACAGGCTTTGCGTCTTGAAAAAGAAAACTCTGATGATTCCGGTGCGGTTTATGCTCTTTCTGTATTCACGGAAACAAACAAAGATTATCTTATAGAAATTGGCGTTGTAGGTATTAAGGATAGCGACGATAAAGGATACATCTACGTAAAGGTTGACGGCAAAACTTTGATTGCTATGACGTTCTCTTCCGATGTTTATAAAGGAAGAAATCTGTCTTACTGGTCTTCAAATGAAATCAATAGAACCATCAGTTCGGTTGAAACCGTTAAAGTGTATAACGAAAATGGCGAAAAAATAGACGAATACGGCGTTAAATATGACAGCGCCATTACTGCTCCGGAATATACTCCCGGTAACAAAGCCGGCGACAAATATTACGGAAGTTATGAATACAAATATTGGTCGGCAAACGGAAAAGACGAATTCGATTTCGCAAACGATAAAATTCAGTCCGATATAGAATTGAAACCGTATTATCTCGGCGCAAACGCTAAAGAATACGAAATCACGTTCAAGGGCAACGGTAGCGAACAGAAAGTAAAATATAGTATTGAAAAAGAACTTGTTGAACCTGCTGTTCCCGCTAAAGAATATTATACCGGCGCATGGGCATCCTATGAACCAAAATATGAAGACAATCAGGTTGTAGAAGCGGTTTACACTGCAATCGAGTATAAAGTTACTGTTAAATTCGCTTACGACGACACTAAAGAAGATGTTGAATTTAAGTTCAGCGCGGACAATACCGCAGAAGAAATCGCGGCTATCTTGAAGCAGATACAAGAACTTAATACCGATAAAAAGTCGTATGCTTGGGACGTTGAACCTACCGAATTAAAACTCGGTGCTAACGTTGAGTATACTTTGAATAAGGTTGAAACCGAAGACGGTTGCTTCGGTAGCATAACGTCTAATTCGTGGTTGTTTGTAGTTCTTGCTTTGTCGGCTGTTGCATTTGCAATTTGCTCGGCTAAAAAACAAAAAAATAACTAATTTTAATTAACGGAGATAACAGCATTGAAAAAGAAATTGTTTAGATTTTTTGTAGCCGTTATATCTCTGCTCGCGGTCGTTTCGGCGACCGCTTGCGGTGGCGGCAACAATTCGTCCGGTAACGGAAACGGCAAGACTTTACTTATAGTCGTGAGAGAAGCTGGCTATGGTAAATGGCTTGACGACATTGCCGAGGCATATCAGAACGAAACGGGAACGACGGTAACAATCAATTATGATCCGCTCATCGATTCCCAAATGCAATATATGTTTGTTGCAAATGATCCGCAGTACGATTTGTATTTTTGCAACAACTCGGCATATCTCTATAAGTGGACGTCTAAAGGTTATTTATATCCTATAACCGGTATTGAAGACAGAGTTGCGGATTATATAAAAGATTACGGTGTAATCGATGGTAAACGCTATGTTGTAGATCCTATGGCTCCTGCATTCGGTTTTGTATATAACAAGACTATGGTCAGCCAAATCGAAAGCAACGGTGAATTTACGAAAGGAACGTTCCCCACGACTTGGCAAGGCTTACTCGATATGTGTGCTTCCGTAAGGGAAAACGGTGTAAACGGAGATAAAACTGTTAAATCTTTCGCTTACGGCGGAGCTACGGAAGACATGGATATGGTTTATAAAGCATTATGGGCGCAAGGAAACGGTGGAGCTGATTTTAAGGCTTTTCTTGATTGCAACGACACGGTAGCTAATTTTACCAATGACAGCAAAAAAGACGTTTTTGTAAACGACTCTATAAAGAATGCGCTGATTGCTTTATGCAACCTTTTCGACAGTGACGGTAAAAAACCGCAAAATACGCCTGATTGTTTGTCTATTTCAAATACCGATGCAGAACAAATGCTCATAGACGGCAAGTGCGTGTTTGCCCCTACGGGCGCATGGTTCCCGCTTGAAATGAAGGGTAGTTTGACCGGTTCGTCTTTGGACTATGGTTTTGCAAACGTTTCCGCTCTCGATGCGACTGCGCAGAAAACTTCGCTCGTTAATATTCCGTCAGAAGGGTTCTTTATTCCCGCAAGCATGGAAGGAAAAGACGAAGCGGTTTCTTTCTTACAGTTTATGTTCAGAGAAGATAACTGCCGCAAACTGCATATAAAGGTAAATACGCCCATAACAGGTAAGTACACCTTGACCGAAAGCGATCAGGCTCAACTTTCCGATTGGGGCAAAGAAGTATACAAAGTTGCAAGCGAATCTAAAACGATAATTAAAGGTTCGAGTAACAGAATATTCATCAACGGTTCGTTGGGAATGTATAGGGATAGTTCCGGCGCAAACCCGATAAATATTTTCGGGTACGGTCATATGTACAGCACGCGTAAATCAATCTTTCTTGATAAGATAGATAAATATATAGCCGATAACTATGCCGGATATAAGGCAAAATGGAAGGACGCAAGATATGGAGCAGGATACGTCGACTAAAAGAAAAACAACTACTATCAGTCAGAAAAAAAAGGCAGACGCTATATTCATTTATCTCGTAATAGCGTGGCCGCTTATACATTTTTGTATTTTCTGGTTAGGAATGAATGCTTCGATGTTTTTCAATTCGTTCAGAAGGGTGTTCGGTGGGGATTTTGAAAACGTTTTTACGTTTGAAAACTATACGGCACTGTTCGAGGCATTCGCACAGGGTAGTTGGGAAAACATAATCAACAAAAATGCCGTTTTGCATAGTTTGTCCTTGATTCCGCTGATAGTCTGTATAAATATTCCGCTTACGCTGATATTTGCTTACGGAATATTTAGAAAGTATGCGATGCATAAGTTTTTTCAGATAGCGATTTTCTGCCCGACGGTCATATCTGCCGTCGTTCTCTGTAGAACGTTTAGTTTAGCGATAGGCTCATCCGGGTTTATTCCCGAACTTATGAGAAATATGGGGCTTGAAAGCCTTATCCCCGTTGGCGGCTATTTAGGAAACCCGAATACGGCGTGGAATACTATTCTTGTGTTCTCCGTCTGGACGGGTATTTCGTCTAACCTGATTTATTTTTCGTCGGCAATGGGTAGACTTTCGGGCGGAGTGCTTGAAAGTGCGGAAATAGACGGTGCGAGCCATATCAGACAATTCTTTTCGATAGTAATACCTATGATATGGCCTACGATAACGACTATAACCATTTCGACGGTTTCGGGAATTTTCGGTTGGTATTTGCCTACGGCATTGCTTACGTCGGGGCAAAATAATACGTCTACGCTCGGTTACATAATTTTTGTAAACGCGCAAAATCCCACCGGAATTACGCTCGGTATAGTTTACGCTATGGGTGTGCTTATCGCTATATTCGGTTCTATAATTATGTTCTCGTTCAAAAAATTGATGGAGCATTTCTGGCAGGGGGTAGAGTACTGATGAATAATACTTTACGGCTGAAAAGATCTAACAAAATAAAAACAAGACGCCCTTCGGATATTGCGCTCCAGATAATTTTGGTAGTTTTAATGGCGTTATTCTCTTTTTCGTACATTTTTATGTTTGTATGGATGCTTATGTCGAGTTTTAGAACATCGTCGTCGTTCAACTCAAGCCCTATAAATATATTTGATTTTTCGGGACAAAGCGCGGCTACGTTGTTCAATAACTACAAACAAGCCTTTTCGTTTGAATGGACAACGATGAGAAACAGGCAGCTTATAAGCGTAAATATGTTCGGAATGTTTAAGAATTCGATTATATTGGTCGTCTTGAACATTTTAATGGGAATTGCATTTCCGCCGCTTGTAGGTTATGTAGTTGCTAAATTCGATTTCAAGTTGAAAAAGGTCATCAATTTTATAGTCGTTGTAATGATGTGCGTTCCTACGGTCGGCAGTCTTATTCCTACGGTTAAATTTTTGAACGCCGTTGGATTGAGAGATACATGGACAAGTATTATTTTGCTTGGCTCGGGCGGACTCGGAATGGGCGTATTGCTTTACGGCGGATATTTTTCATCTATCCCGTCCGACTATATCGAATCTGCAACGCTCGACGGAGCGAACAATATGCAGGTTTATCTTAAAGTAATGTTCCCGCAGGCTTTGCCGCTTTTGGTGTCTATGGGTATTATGTCTTTTATCGGTTCGTGGAACGATTATACTACACCGTTTATTTATTTAAGATATAATCCCACAATAGCAACGGGTGTCGAATATATATCGGCAAGATCGCAAATAGACCTTAATCCGCCGATGCTGTTTGCGGCGCTGTTCGTAATGTCATCGTTTACGCTTATTATCTACGCTTGCTTTAGCAAAACCATAATGAGCAGCATGTCGGTTGGCGGCGTAAAAGGATAACAATCGGAGAAAATATGTATGAAAAATAAATTAAAAAAAATAACGAGTTTAATAATTGCGGCGTGCATCTCACTCACTATCGGGGTAGGTTGCACCGGCGATGATTCAAGTTCAAAGGATAGTAGCAGTTCTATGGATGGCAATAAAAAAGCTGAATTACTCGATTACGAATCTTACAAAAAAACAAATAAATTGATGACGTCTGTTTGGGATTTTCCCGAATTGACTTATGATTCGGATGCAGCCGAAGGTTCTCGTCTCGACTGCGATAAGAATGATAAAATCGCAAAAGATATGGTCAACGCCGGCGTGGATATAGTAAATATTACGGGATTAGGCACTAATGCCGCATATACGAGTTGGCAGATTACCAATTTTTCGAGAGAAAAGACGATAACAATCCTTAAAGAAATTATCAATTTTTTCAACAAATACGGTATCAAAACTGTGCTTAACAGTCATAACCATGGCAACAACAATAGCACGGGATTGATTAACGATTTTACGGATGAGTTTTCATTTAAGGACGGGTTTCCCGATTTTTCGGCTTGCGACGGTTTTTACGGAATGATTGTTTGGGATGAACCGTCTGTATCGCAGTATAAAAAGATTTCGCAATTCGCCGAAAGTTTTGATAGCAAATATAACGGCAGTAATGCGATGATTATGGCTAACTTGTTGCCCGCTTACGGTCAGGCGGGTTGGGGTGTTGACACTTACGACGAATATATCGACAATTACGGAGAAACCGTATTAAGCAAAGTGAATAACACTCAAAGATATATTTCTGTCGATACTTATCCCGTAAGAGCAGACGGTGGTTTCGGAACGACGTTTTTAACCGATATTGCAAGGTTTAAGGTTGCAGGTCTTAAATTCGACGCGATGACTCATATTTGTTTACAATCGACCGCTACGGCATGGGATGCCGATACGCAGTCGTTCAATCTTCGCACTCCGAACAGAGAAGAATTAGGAATTCAAATTTATTCGGCGCTCGCTCTCGGAGCTGACAGTATTTCTTGGTATACTTACGTTGATCCGCAGGAAAATGAGCCGCTTGGTATGAAAACTGCTCCCGTGGATTTCAAAACCGGTGAAAGAAACGAAGAAAACTATAATAATTTTAAGTCGATAAACGATGAAATCGGCACTTTCGATTACGCGTTAAAGTGCTTTACGTGGAAAGGCTTTTTAGTCAATGCAACATCGGCTCTCCTTTATCCGCTTGCTAACACGCAGTATACGAAAAATTATTATATTTCCGATGCTTCAAAGACCAAAACATTGACTTCGATTTCGGCAGGAAAAACGCCTTATATCATGGGGCAGATGGTTGATTCGAACGGGAACGAAGGATTTATGATTGCAAATTATACCATTCCGAATACAGCAAAAGACGGAGATACTTACAAAATGACTCTTAACTTTAAGGACGGCATAAATAGAATGATTATCTGGCAGAACGGAGAAAAGAGTATTGTAAGTGTAACCGGTGGCAGTTATGAGTTGGAATTGAAGGTCGGCGGCGGTGCGTTTGTAATTCCTTATGCCGAGTAACAGGATAGACTAATAATGAAAAACTTACATTTAGTATGCAATTCGCATCTCGATCCCGTTTGGCAGTGGGATTGGAACGAAGGGGCGAGTGCAGCTCTCGCAACCTTTTACAGCGCGGTTAATCTTGCCGAAAAATACGACTTTATATTTTGCCACAACGAAGTTCTGCTCTACGAGTATATCGAAAAATACGATAAAGAGTTATTCGATAAAATTCAAAACCTTGTGAAGCAGGGTAAATGGAAAATAATCGGAGGCTGGTATGTTCAGCCAGACTGCCTTGTTCCGTCGGGAGAATCCTTTATAAGGCAAATAACCACGGGCAGGGAATATTTCACGGATAAATTTAACGCCCGCCCGACGACGGCTCTTAACTTCGACAGTTTCGGGCATACGAAAGGTTTGCCGCAGATATTAAAGAAATGCGGTTACGATTCTTACGTTTTCTGCCGTCCGATGCCGTGGCTTCATCCGCTTGAAAAGGAAGATTTGCCGCATGGACCGTTTTTGTGGAAAGGGTACGACGGCAGTACCGTTAAAGCGTTGAGAGTGGAAGACGATACCATTTATTGCTCGCAATACGGCCATGCCAAAGAAAACATCATCCGCAAAGAAAAGTATTACGACGATCAGGACGACGTTCTGATTTTGTGGGGCGTGGGTAATCATGGCGGCGTTTCGAGCGCGAAAGATCTCGAAGATATCGAAGCTCTTAAAGTCGAGAAAAAGGGCGAGTGGAATATTATACATACCACGTTCGAAAACTATTTCGCGGCGGTAAATCCTACGACCGTTTACGACAAACAGCTCGTTTGCTTTACAAAAACATATTCTTCGGTAAGCAGTATCAAGCAGGCGCACGACCAACTTGAAAATACGTTGTATCTTGCCGAGAAAATGTGTTCGGCGGCGGAACTTTCAACCGATTTCAGATACGATAAAGAAGTTTTCAAAAAGGCTGAAAAAACGCTGTGTCAGATAGAATTTCACGACGTTTTAAGCGGAACGGCAATCAAAACGGGTACGATTTCTTCGATAAGAAAGGCTCACCGTGCGATAGAAGATCTGAAAGAAGAAATGTTCGGCGCGTTTGCGGCTATGGCGAAACATTTGCCGAAAGTCACCGTGCGTGACGATAATATCGTTGTGTTCAATCCCTATCCGTATGAGTATAACGGGTATGTAGAAGCCGAATTCTTCATTGAAGATTCGCTGTTTTCGGATACCGAAAAATATCAATTAAGGGTTTACGACTTAAACGGCAAAGACGTTCCTTTCCAGATTATCAAAGAAGAAAGTCTTATAAATATTGACAGAAGAAAGGGCTTGCTTTTGCAGGTTTCCGTTCCCGCATTCGGCGTTGCTTCTTACGGTATAAATAAAACTATAGTGCCGAAAGTCAAGACTATAAAGGACGACGGCAGGGAAATAGTCGTAACCGACAGCGTTAAAACAGTAAAAATAGACAGAAAAACGGGCTTAATGTCTTCGTTTAAGGTAAACGGTAAAGAGTATTTAAGCGGAAACGCATTCGCTCTTAACGTTCTGAACGACAACGGCGATCCGTGGGGGTGGCGAATAAGAAAACTCGGCGAAAGCCCTGTTTTATACGACAATTTGCCCGAAGATAAATGGGTTTATACCGAAAGCGAGTATAAGCAAATGCTTCCCGACCTGTCGAAAAGCGGCGTATTTGAAAATCTCGAAAACGTAACGGTTGTCGAAAAGGGTGAACTTTTAACCGAAGTTCAGTCGCTGTTTTCGCTCGGCGAAAGTCATGCGGCCGTCAATTACAAAATTTATAAAGACAAACCGTATGTCGACGTAAATATTCACGTTTTGTGGAATGAAACGTATAAAGCTCTTAAACTGAACATTCCCGTAAAAGGCGATAAATATTTCGCGCAAATGGCTTTCGGAACGGAAGAATATCCCGCCAACGGCTATGAATATCCGAGTAACAGATATATCGGCGTAAAATGCGGCGAAAAAGCTCTTGTCGTTTACAATAATTCGGGCGTTCACAGTTCGTCGAAAGACGGTGATAACATGTATCTCACGCTTCTGAACGGTTCGGCTTATTGCGCTCATCCGACGGACGATTCTCACTCGCTTATTCCCGACGAAACAAGATACGTCGAAAATATCGAACAAGGCTCGCACGATTTTTCGTTTAGAGTTATGGTAAATGGCGTTGACGAGTGCGAAAAGCAAGCAAACGAATTCAATCAGAAACCTTACGCGTTGTCTTTCTTCCCGCATGGAAAAGGAGATAACAAAAGTAATACGGTTGTTTTAAGCAATCCGAACGTTGTTATTTCGGCTTGCAAGCGCTTAAACGATGGTAATTACCTTATAAGGCTGTATAACGGCTATCGCGGCAATTCGGAAACAGAATTACAGATTGCGGAGCATAAAATAAAGATTAAATTTACCGATTTTGAATTCAAAACATTCATTTTCGACGGAAACGATATAAAAGAAAGCAAAATGTCGGATCTGTTCTGAAATAAGAATCCAAACGGATGCGGGTGAGTAATCCGTATCCGTTTTGTTTTACTGTATTTACATTAGAAAAAGCAACATTTTTGGAGAAAAAACAAAATGGATAAAATTTCGTTATATATAAAAGAAAATTGGGTTAAAACGTTTCATCCCGCAAACGAACTTGCCGGCGACGTAAAAATAGATCACCCGTATGTTTCGCCGTGCGCGACCGATTATTACACCGAAATGTTTTATTGGGATACCTATTTCATAAATATCGGACTTATGCTTGACGGATATATGAAACAAGCGAAAAACAACATTGACAACATTTCTAAATTCATAAACGCGCTCGGATTTATGCCTAATGCGAACTATATTTTAGACAGATCGCAACCGCCGTTTTTTACTCGTATGGTTTACGATTATTATAAAAAGTCGGGCAATAGGTCGATTATCGACGATTATATCGACACGATATTAAAAGAATACGACTTCTGGCAGACTAAACGCAAAAACGCAATCGGGCTTAATTCTTACGGGACGCATGGTAGCGATGCCGAAATAATGCAAAATTATAATTGGCACCACGGCAGAGTTTTCGAAAACGGTGAAACCGACGAAGAAAAAATGCAGATAGGGCGCGACATTATGGCGATTGCCGAAAGCGGGCTCGATTTTAATATGCGTTTCAAAACACCCGAAAGCCGTATAGCCGCACACGAGTTTTCACATCTCGATCTTGACTGTATTTTATACGATATGGAGATAAAAACAGCCGAAATGTTGAAAATTATCGGACGTGAAAGCGAAGCTGAAACGTTTGAAAAAAATGCGGCAAGCAGAAAAGATTTAATGAATAAATACTATCTAACAAAAGACGGCATTTATCTCGATTACAATATGAAAACGGGCGGGCATTCCGAAATTTTATCGGCTATATCGCTCTATCCTTATGTGTTCGGTGTGTCGGACGATAAATCGGGCGCGTTAAAAGTTCTGAAACGTCTTGAACTCGAATACGGGCTGTCTGCTTGTGAAAAACGCACCGATGATGTGTTTTATCAATGGGATTATCCGTGTATGTGGCCTGCGGCAACGTGCCTTGCATATATGGGGTTGAAAAATATCGGGCTCGACGAAGACGCAACCCGTATTGCAAGTAAATATGTTTCGGTTTTAAGGGATATATTCGAAGAAACGGGCAGATTGTGGGAAAAATACGACGCATTAACGGGTAAAATCGCCGTGACGAGCGAATATGAAACCATGCCTATGATGGGGTGGACTGCGGCTGTTTATCGTTATTTTGTAGAAAATGAAAAAATATAAAAGGTGCAAATTATGAAGAAATTAACAAAACTTATCGCAATCGTTTCTGCTTGCTGTTTATCATTCGGAATGACCGCTTGCGGCGGAACGCCTGCGGCGAAAACGTATGAACAAGCGGATTTTGTTCTTTCGGGTTTCTGGCAACCGCACGACGTAACGGAGCAAGGTTTTACCCTTTATAAAAATGCAGGTCTTAATAATATCCTTATGGGACATCACGACGGCGAATGGACAAGTGAAAACAGGGCGTATCTCGGTTCTGTTCTTACGCAAAAGAATCTTGAATTATGCAGAAAAGTCGGCCTTACGGCGACCTTGAATTTCAGTCAGTGGTATAAATATGCTGTAGACGGTTCGGGTTATGGAGATACTCCGTTTACAACTTACGATTTATATGGTGATTATAAAGATATCATCACATCTATTCACATGTGCGATGAGCCGGCAATAAAAGATATCGATTTTTATGCCGCGGATAATCTTATTGCGGATTTTAAGAAAGTTTATAATGTCCCATATTTCATAAACCTTAACCCCGATTACGGTTCGTTGCAGTTAATCGGCGTTAAAACTTACGATGAATATCTTGACTATTTCGACGAACATATTCTTTCAAAGTTTGAGAATAATAAATTGGTTTCCGTCGATTACTATCCTTTCAGAAGCACAGGGTTTGAAACAGGTTGGCTGGCGTGTCTTAATAAAGTTGCGAATCTTTCTAAAAAACATTCGGCAAGAACGCATTTTTATATTCAAACGGCAGAAAAAACGGAGTTTAAGGCTGATCTTACCGAAGCCGACATAAGGTTGCAAGTATATGTTTCACTTGCTTTCGGTGCAACCGATATTTCGTATTATTGTTATTTCGATCCGGGTAGTCCCGACGATCCTATGTATGAGTATTGTATTTTGAATCCCGACGGAACGCCGTCGCCGCTTTATGGGTATGTAAAGAACGTAAACAGCGAAATCAGTGCGTTCTCATCTGCGATTCTTGCTTACGATTGGGTTAGAAGTATGGGAATAAGCGACGGTTCCAGAACGTCTGCAAGCAGTGCCGGTATAAATTGCTTACGTGTTAAGGCGGACTTTTCCGACAGAAAATATGTAAGCGATATAACAACGGACGGCAATTGTCTTATAGGTGTTTTTGAAAGACCGCAAGACGAGGGATATATGATTATCAATTACGGAAATCCCGAAGAAACTAAAACCTGCGATTATTCGGTTAAACTTAAAGGTAAAGCGCGGTATATAGCGGTTTACGGCGGTGAAGGTTTTGACGGCGTTCCGCAAATTATGAGTGCCGATTCAGATAAAATATGCAAATTAACGATTAAACCGGGAGAAGGGAAATTTATAGTTCCCCTTGTTTGATGCTAAATAGTGCAGAGTAATACGGAAATTTGGTTTATGAACGAGAGATTAAAAAATGCTTTAAGCGGAGAATTAAAAGAATATAGAAGCATACCGTTTTGGTCATGGAATAACTCACTTGACGAAAAAGAACTCGTTAAGCAGATCGGCGAGATGAAAGCAGCGGGTATAGGTGGATTTATTATGCACGCTCGCACGGGATTGAAAAACGAATATCTCGGCGAAAAGTGGTTTTCGTGCATTAAAGCCTGTTTAGATAAAGCGCGTGAAATCGGTATGGACGCTTGGGTTTATGACGAAAACGGGTGGCCGAGCGGTTTTGCGGGCGGAAAACTGCTTGAAAACGAAGATTTTCGCGCAAGATTTTTGGAATACTCGGTCGGCGAGTTCGATAAAACAGCGTTTGCAGTGTTCATTGCGGATGACAAAAATGGGTTTATTCGCGTTGAAAATTACGTTGACGGCGTTAACGAATATCATAATATTTACTTGCGCGTAAGCCCTGCGAATACGGATATTCTGAATCCCGCCGTTACCGACGCTTTTATTAAGGAAACGCACGAGAAGTATTATGAGCGGTTTAAGGAATATTTCGGCAAAGAACTTGTCGGATTTTTTACCGACGAACCGCAGTATTACCGTTGGGCTACTCCGTATACGCCTATTGCCGAAGCCGAGTTTAAGAAGTCCGGCGAAAACATAAAAGACGGGCTTATATGGCTGTTTAAGCACGACGAGCGCGGTTATGCGTTCCGCGAAAAGTATTATAAAACGCTTAATAAATTATACGTTGAAAATTTCTATAAAAAAATATATGAGTGGTGCGGCGCGGCGATTATGCCGAGTTATGAATATGAAGATATTCCCGGCATAGATTGGCTCGGTCGTTTTTGTGGCAACGATTTGGCAATAAAACAGGTTTCAAGCGTAGCGGCGCAGCTCGATAAAAAGAGAGTTTTAACCGAATCGTTCGGCTGTTCGGGATATGACGTTACGCCAAAAGAGTTGAAAAGCATACTCGAATTTCAATATTTCGGCGGAGTGAACGTGACTTGCCAACATTTGTATCCGTACTCGGTTGCGGGGCGCGGAAGAATAGATCACCCGCCTGTATTCGGACCGCACGGAAATTGGAACGAAGGTTTTAAGGCATTCAACGATTATTTTGCCAAACTTTCGTATATCGTAACAAACACCGAAGAAAATGCAACAGTTGGGGTTATTCACCCGATGAGTAATATATGGCTCGATTATATACGCGATGAAGATGGAGAAAGCGTAAAACAGACAGAAAAAGAATTTAACGAGTTTTTGACTGTTTTACGCAATAACGGTATTCAATATCAGTTTATAGACGAGCGTATTTTGGCTCGGCACGGAAGTGTTGACGGCAATCTGTTGAAAGTCGGAAAGTGCGGCTATAGCGCCGTTATCGTGCCTAAAATGAGAAATATCGCGCTTACAACATACGATATTTTAAGACAATTTACGGGTAAACTTTGTATGCTCGGTGCGCCCGAATTTATAGACGGAAAACGCGAAAAAATAAACCTTATAAGTAATATTTCGCTTGATGAAATTATCGCCGAACGTGATATAAAGTTTGTTTGCAATGACGGAAACTGCGTTATGACCGCAAGAAACGGAAATATAGGCGATTTCGTGTTTATAAAAAATACGTCTTACACGGAAGCAAGTAAAGTAAAAATTGCAGGGGCGGAAGAGAAATATTGTGCGTTCGACCTTGAAAACTTAACCGAGCGGAATACAACTGACGAAATGACTATTCTCGCAAGCGAAAGCGTTATTCTGATTAAGTGCGACAATGCGAATCGCACCGAAAATTCGGAGCATAGAAGCGAAGTAACCAACGAATTTGAAGTGACGAATATAAGCAAAAACTATTTCGTTATGGATTATGCCGAAATCAGTAAAAACGGAACTGAATATACTGATAATCGACCTATAGTAGGACTTTTTGAAGAATTATTGTATGAAGATTATAAGGGTAAAATAGTAATTCGACAGAAATTTACATTGCGTGAAAAGATGCCTTTAACTCTTATTATGGAGCGAGCGAAGCTCAACTTCGCAACCGTAAACGGTAAGCCGATTACTTTTGGTGAAAACTGTTACGATGTGAATTTCATCGAAAGCGATATAACGGATGCGGTAAAGCAAGGCGAAAACATATTCGAATATTCTATCGATTACTATCAGCACGATGGTGTTCATTATGCGTTGTTCGATCCGCTTGCGACCGAGAGTTTAAGAAACTGCTTGTATTACGATACGTCGATAGAAAGCACATATCTTAAAGGTGATTTTGTAGTGAACGATGATTTTTCGCTTTCTAAAAGAAATGCAATGCCGCCCGTAACCGACGAATTATATAAATACGGTTATCCGTTTTTCAAGGGCGAAGTTACGCTTAAAGGAAAAGTTAATAAAGCTCAAGGCGGACGCACTATCATTGAGTTTGGCGGTAGATTTATGACAGCAAAGGTGTGTGCAAACGGTAAAGAAAAACTGTTTACGCTGGACAACAAGGGCGATATTACCGATATGCTCGATAGCGGTGAAAACGAAATTATGGTAACGGTTAAATCGAGTATGCGTAATATTTTCGGACCGCATCATTTTGAACCTGTTCCCGAACCGATGGGCGTAAATCCTAATCTATTTGAGTTCAGAGGACAATGGTTCGGTGGAAGAACTCCGGAATGCTTTACAGAAAAATATAATCTTGTGCCTTTCGGCGTGAAAAATATCATTGTAAAGGAAGAAATAGCGAAATGATAAAATTACAACCCGTATTAAAAGATTATCTTTGGGGTGGCGAAAAATTAAAAACGCTTTTCGGCAGAGAAAAAGACGGAATCATTGCCGAAAGTTGGGAAGTATCCGTACATAAAGACGGCGAAAGTACGATTTCGGGAACGAATAAAACTTTTGCCGAATATCTGAAAGAAAACAAAAACGCTGTGGACTTGAACGGCGGTGAATTTCCCGTGTTGATTAAATATATCGACGCGGCGAAAAATCTTTCGGTTCAGGTTCACCCGAACGACGAATACGCGCAGAAATACGAGCATGACAACGGAAAAACAGAAATGTGGTATATCGTTTCGGCGGACGACGGCGCAGGCATTTACTGCGGTTTCAAGCGCGATACGGATAAGGAAGAATTTCTTGCAAAAGTCGAAGACGGCACGGTCGAAGAATTGCTGAATTTCATTCCCGTTAAGGCGGGCGATTGCTACCTTATTAAGTCTGGAACGGTTCACGCCATCGGCGCGGGTTGTGTGATTTGCGAAATTCAACAAAACAGTAACGTTACATACCGCGTTTACGATTATAATCGCCGTGGCGCAGACGGAAAACTTCGCCCGTTGCACGTTGAAAAAGCGGTAGATGTAATCAATTTCAAAGCGTTTAAAGACGAAACGAACGGCGGCGAATATGAAAAATTAAGCGGCAATAACGGCGAAATACGCCACCTTACGGCTTGCAAATATTTCAGAACTCGTGAACTTAAACTCAACGGGAAATATGCTGAAATGAACGATAAAACTTTTACGGCAATCGATTTTGTATCGGGTAGCGGCGAAATAAACGGTGAAAAGTTTGTTTCGGGCGACAGTTTCTTTGTTCCATGCGGTGAAGAGTTTATCATAAACGGTAAAGCCACGGCGATTTTGACTACCGAAAACACGTTGAAATACTATGCGGGAATCGATCTCGGCGGCACGGGTATAAAATGCGGGATCGTGGACGAAAACGGCAAGATTGTTGCGATTAAGAAATGCCCAACGAGAAAAGGCGTGGAAGCCAAAGAAATTCTTCTCAATATGGCTAATCTTGTAAAAGATTTGCAGAAAGAAACGGGATTGACGCTCGAAGACGTGGGAGTGGGTTGCCCCGGACTTATTGATACCGAAAAGGGCAACGTTGTTTACAGTAACAATCTCGCCTGGAAGAATGTTCCGCTCATAAAAACGCTGAAAGAAGAATTGAAGTTGCCTATATATGTTACGAACGACGCTAACGCGGCGGCGCTCGGCGAATATCATTTCGGTGCGGGAAAGAATTATAAATCGCTTATAATGCTTACGCTCGGAACTGGCGTTGGAAGCGGAATCGTTTTCAACGGAAAACTGTTTGAAGGCAATCTCGGCGCGGGGGTGGAACTCGGACACGAAGTGATTAAATTCGGCGGCGAGAAATGCACTTGCGGAAGAAAAGGTTGTCTTGAAGCCTATGCTTCGGCGACGGCTTTGATACGTCAGGCGCAAAAGGCTATGGACGGCGATAAAGAAAGTCTGCTTTGGAAACTTACGGGCGGAAACAAAGAGAACGTAAACGGTAAAATCGTGTTCGATGCACTTCGCTCGGGCGATAAAACGGCAGAAAAGGTCGTGAAGAAATACACGGAATATCTTGCGGCGGGAGTAACAAACGTAATCAATGCGTTCCATCCGCAAGCAATCGTTTTAGGCGGCGGAATTTGTGCGGCGGGCGACGTGTTTTTAGCACCATTAAAACGCAAGGTTAATCGCGGTATATTTGGCGGAACGAAGTTTGCGCCTGTTGAGATAGTCGTTGCAAGTCTTGGAAACGACGCGGGGATTTATGGCGCAGCGGCGCTTGCATTTGAAAAATAAAGGTTATAAAAATGGAATCGAATAAGATAAAATTACTTATTTTATGGGATATTCTGTGTAAAAATACCGATGAAGAACACGCTATGAATACAGACGAAATCATAGCGGCACTAAAAGAAAAAGGCATATCCGTAATCAGAAAGGTGGTAGCCGAAGATATAAAAACGCTTAACGATTACGGATATGAGGTTTTGTCGTATAAGAGAAGATATCATTATTATTACGTCGTGAACAGACCGTTCGACATTGCCGAAATAGTAATGCTTACCGATGTGGTGAAATCTTCTAAACTTACGGATAAACGAAAAAAAGACATAACCGAAAAACTGTGCGGAACGCTCGGAAATTATCAGGCTGAAAATATTCGCAAAAGCGTCGTTTCGTTTTCCGACGATAAGAAGGGCAATACGTCTATTTTATATAACATAGACAAAATCGAACGGGCGATAAACGAAAACAAGCAGATTTCGTTCAAGTATTTTGATTATAACGCGAAGCACGAGAAAGTTTATCGTAAAAACGGGAAGAGATATATTTCTAATCCGCTCGCTATGGTCTGGGATAAAGACAATTATTATCTTTTGAGTTTCAATAACGGGCATCCCGAACCGGTAACGTATCGTCTGGATAAAATCGACTCGGTGGAGATCGAGCAAAAAGATCGGGAAAAGCATACGGAATATTCGGATTTCGATTCCGAAAAATACAGAAAAATAGCGTTTTCTATGTATAGCGGTGAAACGAAAAACGTAACGCTTACTTTCGGCGAAGAAATGATAACGAGTATATTCGATAAATTCGGCGAGAAGGTTGAAATTAAAGAAAGTTCGGGTACATACGAAGCCATGGTGACGATTCAGCCGAGTAAACCGTTTTTCCTTTGGGTAACGGGAACGCTCGGAAAAGTCAAAATAACCGAACCTGTAGAAGTTTTAGAAAAGTTCAACGATTTCGTAAAGGCAATAAAAGAAAACTATTGAAAATCAAGTTGCGCAAGGGAAAAACCTTTGCGCTTTTTTTATTTTCAAAAAATAATTTTTCACTGCCATAAAAATGGAAGTGAACGGGTTGAAGTTATATGTGAAATATGCTAAAATAAAACACGAACAAATGTTCGGGTGGTAAGCTCGGGTGCAAGGAGGTTTATCAAAAAATGCAGAAGAAAAATAGGTTTACGTGGCATTATTGCGGGCTTTGTAACGGTAGGGTGGAATACGGCAAATTTCGGTTGTGGTATAAGAAAATGACGTGTCCGCATTGCGGCGCGGAAATAACTTATCGCCGAACGCTAACCGGAAAACTCAAAGGAGTTTTTATGCCTGCGAACGAGTATGAGGACGGAATAACGTTAATTAGTTGGCAAGACAAAAATTTCAAGGCGGATATTGACGCTTTAAGGGAGAAAAATAATGAAAAACGACTGGGATAAACCCGTCGAGTGCTATTGCCGAAACTGCGGAAGTTATCAGCACGGCTTCAGAACGGCGGACGGGTTGGCAAAACTGCGATGTCCTAAATGCGGGGCAGTCAGCGTTGGAGTAATGATGGGGCGACGGCATGAGCAAGTGGATTTTTATCCGCCGCCCGAGCATGTATTTAAGGATTGAATACGGAATAACGACGGTAAGGTTGGCTGACGAAAGTCGGTATGCGTAATTCCTTATCAGGTCACATTCTTTGATAAATCGAGAGTTAAACCGGTAATCGAGAGGCTCCGATAGATAGATTTCTTTAAGCGAGAAGTCTGACTATCGGGGCCTTTTTTGTTATCGTCGAAAAAAAATCAAAAAAAATAAAAATATTTTTTCAAAGTCGCAAAAAACTTGCGAGTTTGACCTGTAGAATGCAGGCAAGAAGTTCGGAAAGGGGGGTGAACAGCGGATATGACGGCGGCAGAAAGGCGACAAGCCATACTTGAAGTCTTGTGCATGCGTCGGCACGAAACGAGAGAAAATCTCGCTCACGAGTTCGGCGTAAGCAAGCGGACAATAGAATATGACGTGTTGGAACTGTCGCTGAACTATCCGGTGTTTACGACTCAAGGCAACGGCGGCGGCATACACGTTACGGATGATTTTCATCTTAATCGTCCGAAAATGAATGACAAGCAAACCGAGTTGTTAAAAAGAGTGCTTCTTACTTTATCCGGGGAGGATAAAGAAACAATGCAAAACATTATCAACATTTACGGAGGTAGAACGAAATGAACCAAGTGCCTGACTTTGTGATAGACGCAATGAACGTATATCGCACAAAGAATTACATTGTAAAACAAGTCGTTGGTATCAAGTGCAGTGAGGTTGAAGATAACGTTGTGTTAAGTCACGATACTTTTTACCGTCGCACGAAAAAGCGCGATCATGAATACGAACTTGTTTTCGCCGATCGCAAGCATATCGACGGCAAGCGTATTCCAAGCACTATGTACGGCAGAACGTATATAGATTAACCCTATCGGGTAAACCGAACGTCAGAAAATATAACAGAAACCGATGATTTCGCGCGGTACTTGCAAGTGTAAGAGCGGCCGCTCACCGACAAGAAATATCGCCCGAAACGTATCGTTTCAAAGAAAAATAACGGCGTTCGTTACCATATTTACAACTGAATAGCGGGCTGTACGGAGTGAGAAACCCTATAAGACGTAAGTCCTGCAAACGCTGTTCTATCGGCGATACGGGAAAATCAATTTAACAATCAGGAGGACACTTTAAGTGGCAAAGAAAGAAACTACTGCTGCGCCGGCTGCGGATAGGAACAACGAGCGCAGATGGTCTATCCCGTCCAAGCGTGCGCAAGGTTATGCGAAAGATAGAAAAGCGAGAGTTCATACCTATGGTAAGAAAGTAGGGAAGAATCTCACCGACTTCGAGGCGGGTATCCGTTCGGGATATTTGCAGTGTCAGAGCGATCACGCCGGGCTGTATAAGTATAAAAATGCACTTGCGGAAGGCAAGACCAAAGAAGAAGCGCGAGCAATATCTCGCAAAAGACCAAATAAAAAGGAGAACTAAAAATTATGGAAAACAACAAAGTCAAGGTTGAAAGAGAAACTTTTGAAAGCAACGGTAAGGAATATTTTTCCTACTTCATTAAGGGTAACGTAAGGGGCAGAGATGTCAAAGCCGGAGTTGTTCCGCCCGACAAAGGCGGCTATACCGTTTTGGATATCGTATTCGACGGCGAAATGGAAGCCGAACTCGTTATCAAACCCTATGAAATGAAAGACGATCACGGTAAAGTCGTAAAAGGCAACACTTATGCCGTGCGTTCCTATGACGAAGACGGAACCGTTTACGAATGTCCGATTAAACCCGCAAGAGCGTCGGATAAAAGTTTCCTTAATATGCTTTTGAGATAAAAGCAAGGCGCGGGGTTTCGTTATAACTAATGAAACCCCGTAAAAATAAAAAAGAGAGGTAAAACGAAATGAAAAACAATAAACTTTTCAAAATTCTTATGAGCGGAACGCTTTGTATAGCAGCTGTAGTCGGAAGTGTTTTCGGACTTGTGGCATGCGGTAATAAAAACGACGATTCTTCGCAAAAGTCGGCGTATAAGCCGATTATCGACGATATTATCGGTGAAATGGATAATGTCGACGACGTGGATTACGACATAGTAAATACGCCGAATATAAAACTAACGGCAGTAAGAACGACGTCCGCTAACGGGCTTTTGGAAGAAAGCGAACTGGAAGTAACGGCAACTATTACTCCCGAAAACGCCACGAACAAGGCAGTTGATTGGAGCGTTGCGTTCCAGAATGCAAGTTCCGCGTGGGCAAGCGGTAAAAACGTTAGCGATTACGTTACGGTAACACCCGATTCAGACGGTTCGCTTAAAGCGACGGTTAAAAACCTTAAAGCGTTCGGCGAAAAGATTGTCGTTACGGTAACGTCGAGAGCAAATGCGGCTGTAAAGGCGACGATCGTCTGCGATTACAACAGAAAGGTTACGGCTATTTCTTCCGCAAATCTTGTAAAAGGCGGCGCGTCGGTTGACTTTAACAATATCGTAATAGGCGGGCTTGGTAATACGAGCGACAGCGCGGCATACACTATAGGTCATACTTCCGCTTTTTCGGATTATACGGTAGCGGGCACGGAAAAGATTACGAGCAAAATCAAGTTCAACGACTCTTTCGTTGACGGTGTAAAGACCTTGCTTGCAACCGAATACAAAACCGTGTGGGAAGATTGTATGAGAACGGCTTCCGCAGTGGACAAAACCGCATACGATTTCTCTACTATGGCAGGTTTGATGCTTACGAAAGACAACTCGACCGCAACCAAAAACAAATTGACCGAAGGCGTTCTGAACGCTTGCATGGTAGCGGTGGATTCGTGGATAAAGGCTAATCCTACCACTGCTTTTGCAACCGTTACGGTAAAATCGGATATGCTTAACGCTTCTAACGTAAGTTATCAGGATATATCCAAAGATTTCTCGCTTATGTTTGCGGCAAGCGGACATTATATCCCCGTAACCGGCGTAACCGTAACTCCGGGAACCATTGTATGGTAATAGATTATGAGAAAATCTATGGCAGGGCGAAGTGTTCTTCGCAACATAATTACGGTGGTAATGTCGCTGTCCGTAGTCGTTCTGGCAAGCGGAGCGTTTGCCTTCCTTGCCAAGAAAGTATGGTCTCCTGCGGATAACGAAATTCCGGTTAAAGAAATAATCGTCGATACGTTGACGATAGATTTTTAGCCAAAAAGGAAGGGGCTGTTTTTTAAGCCCCTTTCAACTAAAAAAATAAATTTTGGAGGTATTAAATGCAAAACTCAAAATACGGCGAATATGCCGTTAATCGACATATAGCCACACTTATCACGTTTATTCTGCTTATAACGAGTATTCTTACGATGTTTGCGGCATGCGGAAAAACGGAAGAAGGATCGACGATACAAAACAACGGTTTAGCGTTTGAAGATGACGCAAATATGTTATTTTCGCCGATCAGATTAAACTCGGCGGATTCGGCGGCATTGGCGTCTTATGCCGTGAAAGCAACGATTCAACCGACAACGGCAAGCAATCAGCAAGTGGATTGGAAAGTCGAGTGGGCGTCAAACGCGACGTTAAAAAATCAGAAGATAAGCGATTATCTTTCCGTAACGCCTGATAGCGACGGTTCGCTTTCGGCAAGAGTCGATTGCTTCAAATCGTTTATAGGAAATACTGCTGTATTATCCGCAACGACGAGGGATAGCAAAATAAAGGGAACTTGCAATATCGTGTTTATCGGTAAAGCGACGGACATTGCCGTCCAAAGCAAAGCGGTTAAAAAAACGACGGCGGAACGCGGCGAATATTACGAAGTGTATCCGAATAAAACGCATACGTTCGATATAAATCTCTCAAACGTATTCAACAGCGTTGCGATGCCGAAATTTACCGTAACGAAAGGTGGAAGCGGCTCTGTGAATTTCGGAACGTTATACGGTGCTCCGGACGTTACGACTTATACCGATATAACGAAAAAGGACATAAATCAATTTACGGATAAGTTTATTACTTCTGCAACCGTTTCCGGTACTACGCTCACGATAAAAACAGGCGATAAAAAGCTCGAGGATTTTTATTCGTCGTCGCAACTCGATGACGCTATGTGGGGAACTACATATTATGACAGATATATCGAAGTCGATGAGTTTGATTTTCTTATGGACGACGAATACGATAAGAAAGCCGAGCAAAACGTGGAATGGATCAAGTCCTGTTATTTTTATGTAACCGTTAAAGACGAAGTGAGCGGGCTTTCCGAAACGATAAAATTATTCTTTGTGGACGTTCCGAGCCCGATTATCACTTATACGACCGATCTGACTCCTACAACGACAGCCGAACGCGGAACGTTTTATCAGTTACAGCCGAAAAAGACTTACACGTTTAATCTCTCGGTCGAAAATGCGGAAAATCCGACATTCTCTACCGTCAGAACCGGAACGGGAAGTGTATATTTCGGTAGGGAATATGCGTCTGCGGACGCAACGACTTTTTACGATATAACCAAAAAAGGTCTTAATTCTTTGGTAGATCAGTTTATCACATCGGCTACGATTTCAAACGGAGTTCTTACCATAACTACGGGCGATAAAGACCTGAACGGTTATTATTCATCGTCCGAGCAAGACGACGCTATGTGGGGAACGACGTATTACGACAGATATGTATTCGAAGATGAGTTCGATATGGTCGGCGGAACGGATTTTGCCGAAAAGTCAAAAGAAAACATAGAACTCGTAAAGTCGTGCTATTTCTCGGTTGCGATCGTTGTGAAAACCGACGGCGCAAGTTCAACGAAATCGATCAGATTCTTTATATAAGGCGGTGACGGCAATGAAAAACAGTTTAATCAAAACAATTTCTTACATAGCGATTTTGCTTGTCGTTTCGCTTATAATCGGTTTTGTAATATTTCTCACAAACGGTTTTACCGAAACGCCTAAAAACTTCTATGTGGAAATAGGCAACGAAAGAGTGGCGTCGTCTACGGGCGGATACACTTTCGAAAGCGGTAAACCCACCGACGTAAAACTGATATTTATCGGGAACGGAAGCAAAGAATACTCCGTAAAAATCACTCCGAAAGCGGATTATGATTTTTCGTTCATCGCGGGCGGAGAAGAAGTAAAGTTTTCGGCAATGAAAGATTATACCGATTGTTTTAATATCGTAAAGAAAGACAACGGATTCAGTATCGAACCGAAAGGAACATTATACGGCATTCTTAAGGGTAAGTATTCCGATAAAGACATTGAAATCGACAGATCGGCAATACCCGACGGCGATATGTTCACGCTTGAAATTAAAGCCGCGTCAGACGAAGCCACGGTCAAGATAGGTTTCAAAGTGCCTAATCCGGAAGCGGAAATTCTAATAGAGCCGACGGAGTTGGTTATTTGAGATTTGTCAAACGATTAGCCGTTTTATGCGTAACGCTTTGCATTTTCTTTACGGGAATGCAAAGCGCCGCAAATGTGGCTTTTGCGGAAGATAAAACGGCAACCGATGTATTGGAAGATTTAAGTAGGGATACGTCGTTCAGTTCGGACAATTATCCGAGCAAAGCCGACGATTATTCTTTGCAAATCATTCAACTTGCCGAAAGTGTGGATAAAGAACTTTTTGTTTACGTTTATCAGCCGAGCGGTAAAGCCAAGGACTTCAATGCGTCGTTTATCAACATTTCAACCACGATCAACGACGAAATTTCGTATTACAATTACAAACTCGAATTACTAAACTCGAGCGGCGTGTTTTATAAATACAAAGTTGCAGGACTTACGGTAAAGGACGAAAGCGTGAGATACTACGCTATCAGTTCAATTTACCGTCCGTTCGACGAAAGCATAGATAAACAAGCAAGCGGCGGTAATACCGTTACCGAAGTAAATTATGCGGTCAATAAGCAGTATTGTTTCGGAGAGATAAACGGCAAATCGTATGTCAGTTGCGTGGATATTGAAACGATTGTAATAACGGATAAATTCGTCGGGTTCGTAAGGTATAAAGACGGGTTCAAATTTTATGTGGGGGCTTGCGACAGTCATTTCGTGGCATTCAACACGGACAAGCCCATAGACAAACTCTTGGAAGCGGACGTGTATTATACAACGCAAGAATACTCGTGGTTGTTTGCGATAGGTGTAGGCGAGCGGGAAACGTTCGGGGATAAGAAAGATAATTATGCTTATCTCAAATATACCGACAAAGTGGAACATACCGGCGACGGCTTATTTGCGGGAACGTATAAGTGGGATAGAATTCAGACGGTTGACGACTTTATCAAGGGTGAAGATCGTGAAAATATTTACCACGGTGCGGTTATTGACGTAAAAACTTCATCGAAATTGACCGACGATGCGCTTACCGAACTAAAAGGCAAAAAGTGGGTGCTTCGTTTTACCGAAACGAGTTATGCGCTTAACAGCGGCGGCAATGGTTCATCATCGTCGCGTTCAACTCTTGTGGGCGACGTAACGATACTTCGATTAAAGTTTGAAACGGACGGAATTACATACAATCTCGGCGTGATCGACAACAAACAAACGGGCGGAAAAGATCCCGCAAACGAAACGGAAATAGACGTAAATCTGAACGAGCGCGGAAAAATATTGTTGTATCTTTTAATGCTTGTTTTGCTCGTCGTTTTGTTATATCCTGTTTTGCCGTATGTGTTGCAAGCGATTGTATGGTTAATTACGTTGCCCGTTAAAGGAATTGCTGCACTCGGAAAGACTTGCAAGCGAAAGCGACAGGAACGAAAAGAACGGAAAATTTACGAAAAAGTTGTAGCGACGATTGACGAGCCGGACTACGGAAATTACGACGATTAAGACTAAAGCATACGACGCCGGCGGGAGAAATTCTGTCGGCGTTATTTCTATTATAAAGGAGGTTTTATTTTGAAAACATTTAAGAGAATTATAGCGATTTTATCGCTTGTCATTATAGTTCTGGCGGTAAGTTATTTCGTTTATACGGCGAAACAAATACCGTCCGAAAACACAATTACGGGGGTAGTTTATGAAATGGCAACGACGACTTAATATATGGTTTACGATAGGTTTTTTTGCAACATTTTTATTGTTCGGAGTATTCTCGTTCAGACAGTCCTATTGTAGGAGTTTTGAGGCGATAATCGACTTATACGGCGGTTTTAAGTATTATTTCAGCGGGTTATTCGGAACTGAACCGAGCGAGTTACCGAGTGTAACGAACTATTCGAAAATTATGGAATGGACGATAGTTTTACCGTCTGATTTTGAAAGATTTAAGGTCAACGCGACGGGATATTTTTCAATGCTTTTCAGCAAAGAAAATCTCTTATCATGGCTGTCTGTGGTAGGCATGAACGCAAGCATTTGGACGAAGATTTTAGCAATACTGCTTCCATGTGTTATAGTGCTGATAATTGTAGTAAAACGGCTATATGCGAACGGTAATACAAAACACAACAAAGACACCGTGCCGCTATGGGTATTTAAGAAAATATCTGCTGTAACGTATCAACCGGCAAAGCGGGTTATACGCGGTTACATAGACTTTCTGCGCGAGCATTCGTGGATATGGATTTTATGGGTGATAATGTGGATTTTTCACTTAAACCTTGCAAGCGTTGTGATAGAGTTTTTTGCATATTACTTCTTTTTTGCCGTATCTTTTCGTTTCGATACGATATATATGCAATTTGTAAAACTCGTTTATGATCTGCAACCGTTTTTCAAGTTCTTTCCGTGGTGGTCGCTCCTTATTATCTGCTATGCTTTGTTCGAGCGTTGGCGTAAAAAGGTTGCGCTTAACAAATTACGCAAATGCGAAGCGAAGAATTGTGGGTTTATAAATGCGTTGCCCCTCGTTTCAATGACGTGCGGAAGTATGGGTAAGCGAAAAACTACAATGATAACGGATATGACGTTATCACAAGAAGTAATGTTCAGACAAAAGGCGTTTGAGATATTGCAGAAAGCGGGTATGAAATTCCCGTATTTCCCGTGGATATGCTTTGAAAAAGAACTTGCCGCGTGTATGGGATACGGAACGGTATATAACCTTGCAACGGTAAAAAAATGGGTAAAACTCAAACGCAGTCGATACGAAAAACACGGCAATGCTATGTGGCAGTTATACGGATACGACTGTCAGAAATACGGTCTTATATACGACGACGCATTAAAAATAAGCGAATTATTCGACGTATTGGAAACGTATGCGCAGGCGTTTTTCATTTACGCTTTGCAAACAAGTCTTATCGTGGCGAACTACTCCATACGAACGGATAACCGTTTACTGTCGGAAGATAATTTCCCGCTGTGGGCGTTGGATTTTTTCTCGGACGGACAACGACGTAGCAGACATTCTCATATTTTGGACTTCGATGTATTGCGGTTAGGTAAAAAAGTTATGGAAAACAATCCGAAGGCAGGCAGTTTTGAGTTCGGCGTTGTGGCAATTACGGAAATCGGCAAAGAACGCGGCAACAATCTTGAACTACGCGAAGTAAAGAAAAAGAACGACGAAACGAATCAGAAAAACGACCTGTTCAATTCGTGGCTCAAAATGTGTAGGCATTCCGTAACGGTAGACAATTTTCCGTTTATAAAGGTGTTCACGGACGAACAACGCCCCGAAAGTTGGGGTGCGGACGCACGTGACCTTTGCGACATTGTAAATATCGTTTCTGCCGGGGATACAAAACTCGCATTGCCGTTTTATACGATAGAAGATATGGTGTCCGAAATAGCGTTTAATCGCTTTATAGCCTTATATTACGATTTTCGTTATCGTCGCGGCGACAATACTTTGCTTGTGCATATTCTGAAATCCGTAACCGCATGGCTGTGGAAACGCAACGCCCGAATTTACAACAAATACGGCTATTCTATCGTCAAAATAGAAAAGGAACGCGGCACGATGGACGGTAAGCCCGAAAATAAAAAGTATTTCTTGATGAACTACAAAATTTACCGTGATCGTTTCACTACCGACTGTTTTTCGGACTATTTCAACGACTTGGCAAGCCGCACGAACGTTGGGCTTATGGACTATATAGAATACGCAACGGAAAAAGCGAGTGTGGAGGAACTGAAAGAACAAAACAGTTATTTCGTAAACGGTCTTTACCGTGACGAAGAAGGAGCGTGATGTTATGCCATACGGAGAAACAAAAGTCTATTTTGACGGCAGTCACTACATCGCGATCCTGCACACGAAAAAACTGTATAAAAAACGTCCGAAACGATTAGAGAAAGAAATTACGGTTGCCGATGACGGCGAAAAATTAACCCCGGTGGAAGAAAAAACGGATAGTCCGCCCGTGGAAACGGAAACGCAAATCACGCTTGAAGAAGTAGCCGAAGAAATGAAAAAAGCGCAGGAAAAAACTGAAGAAACCGAAGTGTCGCAAAAGCCTGTAAAAACGGTTAAAACGACGAAAACGCAAGTCTTTGACAAGTTCTATGCCGACAGTCTGAAACTGCCTAAAACGGCAAGGAAACGTTTTATAACGGAAGGTATGCGACCGTTCTTCAAAAGCGACGAAGCGACCGAAAGTTACGTTGCGTTGAATATTGAACGAAAGCATAAAAATCTTGTTGCAAGACGGGTTCGGCTCGTAAGAAAAGTCAATCTTCAAACGTTTAATTATTTCGTAACGCTGACGTATAACGACGCCATTCATACCGAAACGACGTTCAGAAAAAAACTGCGGACAACGCTCGCGCATTTGTGCAACAGGAAAGGGTGGAAATACGTCGGCGTTTGGGAACGAAGCCCGAAAAAGCAGCGATTGCATTTTCATGGCATATTCTATATTCCAGACGTCGCCGCACTTGGAAAATTAACGGATGTGGAAAGTTATAGTTTTTCCGAACGGAAAAGACAGATAACAAAGCAAAGCGAGTATTTTAATATGCATTTCGGGCGTAACGATTTTCGTCCGATAGAAAATAAAACGCATGTAGGTGAAGCTGTCGCGTATATTTTGAAATACATTGAGAAAAGCGGCGAGAAAATAATCTACTCCCGCGGACTGCCGCAATATTTTATATCCGATATTCTGGACGATGATATTGCAGGGCGGATCGGAATAGAAGATAAAAAATTGCTATTGTTCGATGACTTTGTGTGCTGGGACGAAGGCTGCTATATGGGCGAAGTGAGCAAAGAAGTAATAGCACAAATGCGAAAAAGCAATTAAACAAAAATCCGCACCTGAAAATACGAACTAAAAATGAAAAAATGTCGTAACCGAAGAATAGCGGTGATTCGCCAAGCGGGTTAGCGGCGAACACCGCTTTCGGTACGCTTTCGTTTTCCGTTATTTCGGTCGGTTCGGTTAAGTTTTAGGCGTGGCTTGTCTTCGGCGAGCGCAGCGAGCCGACTTGTATCAAGACAAGCCACGCCTAATTGCCAACGTCGCAAAAACCTTGCGAGTTTGAATATAAAAGCGTTTCCGTTTTACAGCCTATCAAGTCGTTGATTTTTGGTGTTAAAAATGGTATAATAAAACTGTTAAATTTAGTAAATAAAGATGAGAGGAATATTTTGATAGACTTAAAAGATTTCTATTTGAAAAATATAAAAGAATCTGAATACCATAATCTTTTTTTTGATTTTATAAAGAAAGTAAATTATACATATGACATTTTTGATGGTGAGAAAGAAACGCAGGATTATCAATTTAAGGTTTATGATGCGGAAGAAGCAATAAATAAATTAAAATATCTATGTCAGCCAAATGTTGATTTTTCAATTGAAAATAAATGTTGGTTTTACTTAATTACTTATTATTTGCATACACTCGGTTATGTGATAAAAGAATTCCCTAGACTATTGGCAAGGCCGCCCGTCGAGCCTACCGAGTTTACATATAGAGATATTAGAAATCGGATTATTGCATCAAGTGGATGTGTTAATGGCGTTGTCCCTTATGCGAGTAGAAGAATATTTGTTGAAGGACTGACATTTGAACAGATAAATACTAACATAGAAGTAACTGAATCTATAAATCGGAAATTTGTTGAAATTTCTAATAGACAGGCACCTTTCAGTGATATGCATATAGATGAGAAAATTGCTGAAATAATAAATCTTATTGAAAACATGCTAAAACAAAATGGGGAATTTATTTCACTTAAATATGAAGATGTATGCTGTGGATTTATCGACGATGATATCGTAAAGAGTTATAGGAAGAAAATGCAGTGCTTCAGGCATTGTACTGATGAAGCGATAGCGGAAAGAAAGACCTATTCTGAAGCACAGAAAACATTTCTTGTCGATTATGGGCTTACGATTGTCAAAGCCATTCGCGAACTGATAAAATGATAGTAATAATTGTGGTTCGGAGTATTATTTATTGCGTGGATTTTCGGGAAAGTTTGACATAAAAAGGAGCGTTTGAGTGTATTTTTAAAAAATAGGCATACAATAGAATAGAAGAGTTTTAGTTTTTAATATAAAAACAGCATTGATGTATTGACAAAAGTCGAATAATAAAGTATAATAATCTTGCAACGAAAGAAAAATGTAGTTCGCATAATAATACTAAAAGGAGGGTTGAAAATATGGCTACGATTTCATTCAAAGAGAATTTAGTTGTTTCTGACAGTAAAAAAGCAGAAGAAATCGCTAACGCATTGAAGCAACCGCGGGATAAAACGGTAAAATCTGTTCAGCCCGAAAAGTTGCCGAATGGCGCAGGGAGTATATGGTTCAAGCGTTACGGGAAATAATTGAATTGGATAATTACGATGAAGTCTCTTTGAAAGAGACTTTATCTATGTTCAAATGCACGAATTGCGAATCCGAAGCGTCACGGGATGTGATGCATTTTTTAACGGAAGAAGCGATCGAAATGGAAAAAGCCGGGATCACCCGAACGTATTTAGTTCTGAATGATACGGAGTGGAAAAAAGGGAATATTCAAATCGACGGATATTTTTCAATAGCCTTAAAGGTCTTGTATTTTGCCAAAGATATTGAAAAAGATATTTTGGAAGCCATTTTTGATGATTCGACTCGTAAAAATTGCCCGGCGTATCTGATAGGTCAACTTGCCAGAAGTGAAAAATCGAGTAAAGGCAGCGGCGTTCAGATTTTAACGACGGCGTTGGAATACATATCGGAAGCAAGCGATATTGTCGGCGGACGTTTGATTTATTTAGATTGCGTTCCCGATAAAGAACAATATTATAAAGATAACGGATTTAAGATTTTACAAAGAAAACACAACAGTAATTTGATTCAAATGTATCGTGTTTTATAAAACCAAAATTATGACGGGTGGAGAAAAACAGTTCGCAAAAAAGGTTGTAATGCGAGTTGTTTCTCCACCGTCTTTTTATTTGAAAGTTTGATTAAACGACTTATAGGCTTACTTTTAGTTGTTTACAGTGTAAGTTTTCCCACGGATTTCTATTACGCCGTTTTTAATCGTCGGTCTGCCTTTATCACAGGCGCGAAGCAAAATATTGTTTTCGTCGTGATTTGCTTTCGGAATATTGCCGAACGTAAAATTTTCTTCTTTTCCTACAGCGACGATTTCGAAACCTTTGCATGCGAAGAAAGATGAAAATTGCCATACTTTTTCGTATTTTCCGTTGCTGTCGGCAATCAGGCAAACGTTCAATTCTTTGTTATAAGCCGTAACGCGATAATAATTGTTGTTCATATTAAATTCTCCTTTGCGATTATGCCGCTAAATGTGTTATTTGTCTGTTTGCGAACGGTAGCCATTTGTTTTTCACGAAATCCATTACGCTTTCATCGGGATCGGAATCGTTATAGCCGTAACATTGAAGAATCCGCTTTTGTTTTGGCGAATATTCCATTGTGATAAAGGGAACGTTCGGTTGCTCTTTCGTTCGTATAAAGAAAATAAGCGATTCTTCTCTTATAAATCTTTGATCGTAACCCATACGTCCCACGCAATGATGGAGCAACTCGCCTTCGCGCATTAGATCGGATGGTTTTTTAGCGATAATCAACATATAGGTAGACTTTTTATCATATTCGAGCCCTATATATTTGCTTGCTACGACGGCGAATTTTGCGTATAATTCTTTCCGCTCGTGTACATCTTTTATTGCCTTTGCGCTACAATATTCGTCCATTCGAATATCGTGCCAGCGTTTGAAATCGTGGGGATAACGGTTTTTATCTTCAGTCATATTCAAGCCGAGATATTGGCAAGCGTTAAAATAATCCCGATACGAGTGTGGATTTGTGTTTTGCTTGCAAAGATACAGCAAAAGTTTTTCGAGTTCGTTTTTGAAATTGGAGCGTAAGTCGTCCAAGGCTTTATCCTTTGATAATTTCATATAGTTCGCACGATAGGCTTGTAACTCGGCGGGCGGTTTCCCGGTTTTGAACGCACGCAAAACAACGTCAACGTAACAATGGTTTTGTTTTATTTCTTCTCGGTTTTTCATCAGCCACTTTGCAAAGCGTTTATTTTTGCCTATTTTATGTAAAATCTGCGTTGAAAATATGTAATCTTCAAGTCCCGCTTTCATAAGGTATTCGATTTGCGGATATTTCTTGTAAAAACGAAGATATTTCAAAACGTTAACGCCCCTGTAAAGGTTTATGGCTGAATATTTGTATTCTGGGAATTTATCTAAATACTCACGATTGACGATAGGGGCGTACGGATCGAAATATTTATCGTCGTAATAATCCCATTCGGTGCTTTCATACCAACGCGGAGCGGTTTGCGCCCCTTGTTCAAACCAGCCGACGATATAACCTGTAATACAGTAAAAAGCCATATCTTTGACATAGCAAATATCGGAGTTCAGTCCATGAACGGCGACTTGCTTATACAGCCATTGTTTATGTCTCATTTTTACGGCAACGGTAACTTTTACGAGTTCTCCATCGTTTTTTGCAAGATATGAGTAAAAACGTACATTGCTTGGCTTGGTTTCATTGTTTTTGTCGTCGGCTTTTTTGATGCGGGCAAGTATGTATTTCGGAATAGGTTTTATCTTTTCAATTTTCATATAATAGGGCTCCTTATGCTAAAATAAAACAGTCGCCTAAAAGTTCTGATAACTTACAAACGGTTTCGTTATCAAACGCTTTTGCGAATTCTTTTTCTTCTGCTAACGTATAGTCATGATTTTCTTTAATGGTATATTTTTCTTCAAGTTCCGAAGGTTCTTCGATATCGCCGTCGAACTCGCGCATTTCTTCTTCGGAAAGGATTTCGCCTGTTTCTTCATCGACTTCATGAAATTTTTCTTTTGGCAGAATATTTACATCGTCGGATTTTTCTACAATGGCGATCTTATGCCCGTGTTCTATTATTTTTGCGATATAGTTATCTGCGGCATGATATGGAAATCCAACCATGGGAATACGACGAGAAAGCCCGCAATCCCGACCTGTTAAAGTCAGGTCGAGTTCGGTTGCGATTGTAACTGCGTCTTTTCCGAGTATTTCGTAAAAATCGCCTAATCGGTAGGCAATTACACAATCGGTATACTTTTCTTTCAGCTCGGAATATTCGGTGTAAACGGGGGATACTTTCGGGCTGTTTTTTTCTTCCGTCTTTTTCTCGGTAGCAATGGCAGTTTCGTTTGCAACGATTTCGTCGGCATCTCGTAAATCTTCTTCCGTCGGTTCGTTTGTATCGTTAATTTTTGTATCGACGGTATTATTGTCTTGTGATAACATATCAAATAAGTTAGCCTGTTTGTTTTCTTCTTTCTTTTTTGAAGAAGTAGGGCTATAGGTTGATTTTTTAATGTTTTTCTGCTTTGTAATCGACTTGTATTTTGTGCCGTCGGGGTTGTATAAAGTGCCTTCGATTGAATCTTCTTCAAAGTAGTGGATAGCCCAGCCATAAACGACCGCATCTTCTAAAAAAGCAGAATGTTCTCCCGTTTTTGCAAGTTTTTTCGCTTCGTCGCAAGCATATTTCATAAAATCCGAAAGTGCTTTTTTGTTGATAAGCGGCTTGCCGTCTTTCTCGATCGGAGTGCCGTTATTTATTTTTTCGGCAAGGGTGTCGCTCGCATGGTTTTGTATGTAATTCAGTATCAATTCTTCCTGTTTGTTTTGTGGCGTAAGGTTTAATTTAATCATTATCGTTACACTCCTTTTTAAGTATTTCTAATATTTGTTTTTCTTCATAATGAGTAGAGCAAAGCCATATAATCGTTGCAAGCGTTTCAAGGCTCGCTCCTTGGCGGTTTTTCTCAAACAGTTTCTCGTATTGGCTGCAATCGCCGCCCGTAAACCATTGATATTTATTGCAAAGTCGATATAGTTTTTCTGTTGATATTTTCATTTTTTTCACTCCTTAAAACGGTAAATCTTCGAGTAGTTCTACAGCCGTGACTTCTAATTCTTCAAGATTCGTATAATTGTTGAACCCGCCGTGATAATCGGTTTCGTTTTTAGCCGTGCGAATCAATATGTGGTTGTACCATTCATTTGAAAAGTATCGAACGTCGGATATGGATATGTAAACGCACTTGTTTTCCGCGCTTTTTATGAACGCCGAAAAGCAGTAGTGATTTTTACCGACGTTTACAAGCTGCCAATGATTGTTTTTACACATTGTTTTTAAAAAATTTAAGTATTTTGTCTGAAAGGATTTGTAGTCGTTGCCCGTATAACAACCGGACGAAAACTCATAACCTATGTATTTTTTTAAGTCTTTGATATTAGCCATAATTTTTACTCCTTAATAATTCCGTAAATATCGTCTGCGTAATACTCGCAAACAAACCAATTAAAAAGGGCATGACATTTCACACCCTTGTAATCAACCATATAATCGTTATCGCCGATCTTTTCCAAGACCGTTATTTCATCTTTTTCACCGTTCAACGAGTGAATATGCGCCATTACTTTATAATTCATTTGAGTCAATCTCCAAAATTCGTAATTCAACAAAATCGTGTAAGTACCAATCAATTTTGCAGGTCAGATACCACCAAAGTTCGTGTTCTTCGTCATCGGTAAAGGTATCGTTACGATCTAATTCGTAGTTATGTCGTAATTTGCCGTTTTCAAAAGCATTAGCCGCCCAACGAATATCGGACGTCTTTTCGGTTGTAATAATTTCATTAAAGCGTTCGACAGCCTTTTCATATGTAGAATAGGCTTGCGTTTCTATACCGTCGCAATCGTCTGTACAATACTGAAATAAAACAAGATAAATTTTCATTTTTTGTAACTCCTTTAATAAATTTCAATTAAACCGTCGCTGTATTCTTGCACGGTATAATCGCCGCAATACTTTCCGTATCTTTCAAGGTCGATAAAATCCATTACGCTGTCGGGTATTTTGCAACCGCAACAGTCGAGCATTTCTCTGCCGTAATCTTCCCAAGTAAAGCCGATCCAAAGATAGATATCGTCATCCCAATCCTGTCCGCGAGATCTGACTTTTTCTTCAAAATCGTCAAAGCAACGCACTTCAATAAACGCACAAAAGACCTTGTATTTATAATCGTCGTCTAAAACGCCCGATTCTTTCAGTGTGTTGAATAACGTTTCCGGGTTGACGTAATCCCAATTTATAGAACCGTCGTAAATACCTTCGACGTCTTGAATGAATAGTTCTTCGTCGATGCCGTCAAGTTCAAAGCCTTCTTTTTTGAGTTCTTCCGCAATTTCATCCCAGTCGGAATAGTCTGAAAGATCAAGCCATTTTGAACCTAATGCTCTTTCGTTACATTCGTTGTATGAGCCCCATGAACCTATAACTATTTTTATATCATTCATTTTTAAGTTCTCCTTCGATAATAAGTTTTTCTTCGATTCTGTCTTTTGCTTCTTCGAGTAATTCGACTAAATCAATAATTGGTATATTCATAATAAAAACTCCTTAAATTCGTCTAAATAAATTTTTGTGTATAAGCAACCATATTCAAAGTAACGACGTTCGCGGTCAAATGATAGATCAAATGTGCGAACGCTTATTCTTCCCGAGTCGCTTACGGCAACCGTTATTTCACGTTTTTCGTCGTTGATTTCGAGTAAATCGAATGTTATATAATTTTCACCGTTAAAAAAATCGTATTCAGGCATGATCTATACTCCTTTTAATTCTCTACGTTTTTATACCAGACTTTGTATTCGACTTCTAAATCGAGCATATCGTAAGAACCGTCTTTTTCTCTATATACGGGAACTTCGGTAAAATACATAGTGACGTAACCTTGAAATTCGTCTTTTTTTCCATTTACAGGACGGCAATTTTTTTCAACGTTTTCAAAAATACGGATATACGGCTTGTTATTTTTAGAAATACAAGGGCAGAGTAAATTACCTTCTGCAAGGTAACCGAACCCGGATAATTTTTTATCCGATTTACTTCTTACGTTAGTGATTGAGAAAACTACTTTTTTCATTTGGATTCATCTCCGATTTATTTTTAGCCTTTCGGCATAAACGGGGTAGCACTGAAAAAAACAAATGTCTTGCGAGTTAAAGTCGCAATCCCGGAAGTCAACGAAAAAGGACAAAATTGTTGCGTAAATGAAAAAAGAGCCAAACTCAAAGTAGAGTCTGACTCTTGGTATTATTAAATTTTTCGGTGACAATTTTTCCCGTTGACTTCCGATTTTTACTGTGCTACAACGAAGATGACGAAAGGCGATAAATCGGAGATACTCTCGGCAAAGCCTTTTGGAAAAGTAGTTTTTTCTCATATTCTCCGCAAATGCGCTTAATTTTAGGCATAAAAAAAGCCGAGCGTTTATTTGCGCCCGGCTGTCTGTTTTGGTGTTCATCTTTTGATTTGTATGCCAAAATAATCTCTTGTAAAAAATAATACGAACTCCGACTTTTCATCAGGGTTCGTATTATTCTTTTTTGGTGTGCCTGACAGGATTCGAACCTGCAACCGTCAGAATCGGAATCTGAAACTCTATCCAATTGCGCTACAGGCACACGTAAGTTGCCGAAAATTTATCTTCGGCAACTGTTAACTATTTAAAATTATACAATGTTTTTTTATTTTTTTCAAGCAAATAGCGCTATTTGTCGGCTTTTAATTAAAAAACGTAAAAGGCTCGCCGCTTTTTTATAAAAGCGGCGAGCCTGTCTTATCAATCGACCGATTAATCGATTTTATCTTTTACGGATAAATCAGTCTTTTTTCTTCTTGAACGCAACAACAGCCGCGCCGATGCCGAGACCGAGAATCCCGAACAAGCCTGCGCTTACCGCGCCGCCGCATCCGGAACTACCGGTGGATCCGTTACCGGAAGCAGAGTTGCCCGCGCTTGCGGAATCGCTTTCGCTTGTCGATTCGCCGGGCGTGACGGGGTCTTCTTTTTCGGTTACGGTGACGGTGATTTCGTTGGAAACGAGTTCGTCGCCGATCTTTGCGGTAATCGTTGCCGTACCTGCCTTAAGAGCGGTGACAACGCCGTCCGCTGAAACGGAAACTACGGTGTTGTCGGAAACAACGTAAACGAGCGTTCCGTCGTATTCGGCGGGAGTTACGGTCGGGGTGATTTTCGCGGTCTGCGAAACTTCGAGTTCGGTTTTGTCTGCCGCGATAGCGATTGCCGTAGCGGCGGGGTTCTTAACGGTTATCGTAACTTCGTTCGAGATAACGTCGCCTACCTTAGCGGTAATCGTTGCCGTACCTGCCTTAAGAGCGGTGATAACGCCGTCCGCGGAAACGGAAACCACGGTATTATCGGAAACTTCGTAAACGAGTTCGCCGGTGTAGTCCGCAGGAGCGACCGTAGCCGTGAGGTTGGCGGTGTTGCCTGCTACGAGATTGGTTTCGTCTGCCGCAAGTTCGATAGTCTTTGCCGCGGAGGCGTAAACCGTGGAAGCGGCAACGTCGCCGTTTGCGGGGGTGTAAGTCAAAGTTACGTCGTGGTCGAGATACGCGCCGCCGTAGAACACAAGTCCCTCTTTAAGGGTTACCGTGATTGCGGTGTTGCCGTCGAATCCGTTAGAAACGTTCGAGCCTATTCTGATACGGTTAACACCTGTGGAAGTAGCAAGGATATGACATTCGAAACGGCTGGATTTAGCCTGCGCGCCGGAAAGGTCTTTCCAGTATTCCGCGATGGTCTTGCCGTTGATTACAACGTGGTTGATGAAGTTAACGGTTGCTCCGCTTGCCGCAAACTCGTCCGCAAGATCGACGGGGTACGCCGCGGGAAGAGTTTTCATATAAGCGGGGTGGAAGTTATAAGCGAGGAGTTGCTTGGAAGCGATGTTCTCGTTGAAATTGAAGAATACAACGCCGTTCGCGCCGCCGTCGATAATTTCGAACGCGCCTACGTTTTTGATAGTCAACGCCTGAGTTTTCTGAATTTCATAAGGCTCGACGTTCGTCCAGTATTCGAGTTCGGGGAGATAATATCTCGTGATGTCCTCTTCGATGATATTGCCGGTGGAGCAGACGAATTCTTTGCCGACTTTAGCCGAGAAGCCCTCGCCCGTTTTGATGATATTCGTGGATTTAACGACGCTAAGCGTTATTCCTGTGCCGTAAGCGGAAACAGAAATCGCGGGGATAATTTCGCCGTCGTTATCTTCGGCGGTAGTAGTTGCGTTCCATTCCTTAACGCTCTTGCCGTTGATATAGATGTTTGCGGCGTAGTTGTCGTCTTTTTCGAGTTCGGTAAGTTCGTCCTTGCTCACTCTGAGGTTGAAATTCATCGTGAAGGAATAAGTTGCGGGCATAGTCGCGCCGGCTTCGTTTTCCGTTAAAGCGGTGACGTCTTTCAGAGTGTTGGGTTCGCCGGCTTCTGCCTTTTTAACCCAGCCTGCGGCGGTCAATTCGATGGTGTAAGATTCGGAAACGTAGCCCGAATACACTTGATCCGCATACGAAGGATTAGGAACGGGGCTATCTGCCCAGTGCGCTTCCGGGTTAGCGGGCATATGAAGACCTTCGAGAACGGTGATTGTATCGCCTATGGTAAATCCTTTACCGTTATCATAAACAAGGAAATTTCCGCTTTGCATATGAACGGATCTTCCGCCTAAGTTTGCTTCGCCGTTATAAAGGAGATATCCTTTTACTTCTATCCAGTCCTGAACGTTTACGTAGTTCTGTTCGTTGGTTGTGGTTTTTTGGTCGGTTTTAAAAGTTTCTCCGTTACAAACGGCAGAGCCAAGACCGGTGACGTTAACTTTCTGTTCTTTCGCTTTGTCTGCTTCGGTTTTGTTTACCCAACCGGACTCCGTGTATTCCCAGACGGTTGTTTCGCCGAGATAATCTTTGTAAGTTTTGTACGCAGTCTCGTCATTGGTAACAACGGGGAAGCGAAGACCTTTCACGAACGTAAGAGTATCGCCTACGGCAAGAGTGGTTCCCTCCTTTGGGTAAAACCAGAACATATTGCTTCTCATATGGACGTCGAATTTAGCCTTAAAGCAAGTTTCACGGTTATAATAAATATAATTACCGACTGCTTTTTTGTTGTTTACATTGAGTCCGTTTCCGCTTCTCCCTTCGAGATCGAAGTGAACGCAAGTCGCAGTGCCGTTTTCGTTGTCTATTTTTGTGATTTTAACGTCTTTGCGTTCGGTAACTTCCTCCGCGGCGCTTGCCGTTATCGGTTGTGACGAAAACGCGTTGACGAGCCCTGCGCCAGCAATGCCTGCGCATGTTATCGTTGCCGCGCAGAGCGCAGTTACGATAAGTTTTTTGAAAAGTTTTCTTTCCATACAGTTTCTCCCTATAATTAATTATTATTTTTACGGTTTTCCGTAAATTTCGTTATTTGTTTTTCTTTTTTGCTATGCAGACCGCCGCCGCCATTCCCGCAAGCGAGAACAAGCCGATTCCGCCGAGAGCGCCTTTGCATCCTTTGCCGCCGCTCGTGGTTTCGCCGCCCGCGCCGCCGCCGGAAGACGTGTTATCTCCCGCAGATATCGATTCGGCAGGAGCGCTTTCGCTGCCCGAAGAAGAATCGTCCTCTTCGTCCGCGTTCTTCACTTGAATTTTAAACGTACAAGTGAAAGTTTCTTCCTCGACGTTGGTTGTTCTGATTGTGTAAGTGTAAGAACCCGCTTTTTTGCCGTTAAGGTAGGATTTTGAAATTGTAATCGTGCCGATTGTCGTATTTTCGCCCGGCGCGTATTTATACTGCGAAGAAGAAATACCGCCGCCCGAGAAGGACACGTACGTGCCGTTGTGAATATCAACCGTAACCACGAGATCTTCCGTTCCGCCCTTAACCCAGGTATAAACCTCTTTATCGGTGGAAGCGGGGAGAGTTACGAGAGAAGGATCGGAGAATCTCACGGCAATTTCTTCGCTGCCGCTGTTGTTTCTCGCGTAAAGTTTATAAACGTCGTAAGCCTTTCCGTCGAAATAAGCGTAATTAACGGTGAGTTTGTGAGTCGTTTTATCGTAAGAATAAAGAGAAGCGTCAACGTCGACGAGTTCGCCGTCCGCGTAATGACGGAGAGTGATGTCGCCGTTGTCGATATCGTCTACTTCAACTTCGAGATTCGTGTTTGAACCGCCTACGATTTTAAGGGCTTTATCGTCCGTTCTGCGTGCGGCGTTGACGCCCTTTATAACGACGGTATTGCCTTTTTCGGTGTTCGCGTTGTCTTCAAAGAAGTGGAAATAAGGATAAGCGAGATAGTCGCTGTCGGCAAAGTCGCTGAGTTTGGTTACGAGATTGTCGAAAATAAGCGTACCGTTCATATACATATCCGTTCCGTTTTCCTTGACGATGAACGTTACGATATCCATATCCTCTCTGCCGGCGTAAGGTTTGGACTTTGAGTTTGTCTTGTAAGGCGCAAGGCGGCTGTTCTGCCCCGGATAAGTGGGCTGAGCAAGACCGGTCGTCGTCTGAATCATTATGCCGTCGTTTTTGGAGGCAAGTCCGTCGTTATAACCGCCTTTAGCCTCTCCGTTGGTGGCGTTCACGTCGTATTTGATTTTGGAAATCGATTCGAGAACGTCCGGGCGGCCGAGACCTAACGCGTACCATACGGCGGAAGCGTTGCTAACGTCGTAACTGTATTCGATGTTGATAGGCTGACGAACGTCGTATCCCACGGTGCTTATGAGTTGCTCTCTGTAACGGATAAGTTGTCCGGGATTTTCCGCGGCGAGTTTGTCCGCAACTTTGATTTTAACGGTGTCGTCGCCGTTTTCGGTAACCACGTCGCTGCCGAGTTGCATAAAGCCGTCGATCACGTAACTTTTAAGAACGCCCGTCGTAACGGGGTAAATCTTTACCGTCGGCGCAACGCTCTGCGCGTACATTGCAAACGTAACGGAACATTCGCCCAAGGTAAGGTTTTTGTTGATCGACGTAACGGGCAACGCGCTCAGTCCGTCGGACGCGAAGAACCACATTCCGCTCTCTTTGTGAACGTCGATCGTGTGGAAAGTATCTTCAACGTTCATATAGGTGGTAAACGTTTCGAGATACTGTCTGCCCGTTGAGTAGTCGTCTTCGTTTTTCGTGATCGTCGGGTCGAGATAAGTCACGTCTACCTGCATTTTGCCGAGATGCGTGGTTGCGGTTTTGGAATACAGAGCGTAAATCTTGAATTCCACGCCGTAACCCGCGTCGTTTTTCACCGTGGCGAGAATGTAATTCTTGCCCGAGGTACGCGCTGCCGAATCGACGTCCGTATCCGTGATTTTGGGGATAACGTACTGAAAAGACGCGCCTTCAGAGAAATCGACTTTTTCGGAAAAGGTAAGCGTCATAAGTTCGCCCGCCTTTCCCGTAGCCGTCGTGATTCCCTTGGACGTGGTTTTAACCGCCACGCCTTCCTGAGTGGTCGTGAACGCCGCAGGGGCTGCCGCCGACGCTTTCGAGGGGCTTATCGCCGCGAAAAGCGAAACCGAGAGCGCGACCGCGACGCAACACGCGAGAAGCCTTCTGAATTTCATAAAATTCCTCCTTTTTAACCTTTAAAGATATAGTTCAGTCTGCCGACGGGAGCCGCTTCGCCCGTGATATAATAAGAAGATATATCCGCGGGATCGGTAACGTTATCGGCGATTTTGAAGTTTATTCTGAAACTGCCCGTTATGCCGAGGGCTTTTTTGGAAACTTTATACTGCATATATCTGCCGCTCACGCTGAACTTGGCAACGCCGCTCGCATCGTAAGAAAGTTTCTGATTTTTATAGGTGAGTTTTTCCACGCTGCAGTTGCCGCTGTAAGAGGACTTTCTGTTCACGATATAATCGTAACCGTAGAAAGATTTGTTGTTTTGCTGACCTTCCACGTCTATGAGAAGATTCATCCAGTTGTCCTTTTCGACGTTTATTTTGATATCGTCCGCACATTTTACGAGGAAATAGAGATAATCGTCGTCGTGGGTTACGCGGATTTCTTCGATATCGTTCAGAAGACTGTTATCCACGTAATTCCCGGATCTGGAGAAGTTCGTGTAATTACGGTTGATTTCGCCCGCCATATCGTAATAAACGTCGGTTATCGCGTTCCATTGCGTAAGTCCTTTGCTTATGTCGATTGCGGCTTTTCCCGAAGCGGGGAGAGTACCGGTTTTGCCCTTGTAAGCGCGGGTGTTGCGCATAAGCGAGAGATAAACGTTGTCGCCGTAACCGCCTTTCATCATTTCGATGTCGCGGGAATATTCTCTGTTTACCGTGTCCACGAAGTATACGCGTTTTTTGCCGTTCAGGTATTGCTTGTTTTGACCGAGCGCCGCGGCGCTTTTGATCGCAACCCATTCGTTCCAGCCGGTGACGAACGTGTATTTAACGTCCTTATCGATCGCGACCGCCCATTCTTCCTCGAAGTTAAGCGCGCTGTCTATCGCGTCGTCGGAATGGTCCGCGCCGTTTTTAGCCGTATAGCCTCTGCCGTACATACGGTCGGCGAGTTCTTCGTTTAAAAGAGCGTCGGAGAAAGGCAGGAGGTTGTGCTGAGCAACGGAAACGTTGATCGTGCCGTCTTTGCCGCCGAGAACTTTCTGTTCGGGCTTGTTCCAGTCCATCCAGGCGAGTCCGTTTTCCCACTGCGTGTTGTTCGGCCACACCGATTCCCAGAAGTCGAAGAAGTTAAGAATTTCCTCGTTCGTAACGCGGTTGTTGCCCGCGCCTTCGCCGCAGGTGCTTGTAGGTTCGGTGATAGCCACGATCTTCGGTTTGTTGCCGTTCGGCATAAACCACAGGTCTTTATAATATCCGTTTTTGTAAATGCCGTATTTTTCGAGTTTGTTGTCCGACGCGGTCGGTCTGCCCGAATAAAGACGTTCAATAACGTCGCCCGAGTTGCTGTTCAGATAGAACATAAATTTGGGAACGTTCCAGCCCGCGTCGTAATATTCCTGCATTATGGGAAGAATTTCCGAAACGACGTCGATATAATCGAAACCGTTGGTGCAGTCGAACGCGATGAAATCGATGCCCGCAAGGGTGAACAACTCGATTTGTTTGCGGATAACCCACGGGTCTTTGCTGTTATAGTAACCGTAAAGCGGTTCGCCCCAGAAATGATATTTTCCGAGGGGGCTTGCGGAATTGTTTTCCGTGTTCCAGAGAGAAGAGGGGTCTTCGTCGATGAGTTTTGAAACGTCGTAAATCCCGTCCATCTGATTGCCGTGCCAGCCGAGCCACGTGAAGTAAAACAAGCCGACGTAACGGCTTTTATCCGTTTTGTATCCGTCTATATAATCCACCGATCTGCCGTAATCGTCGGTAGTCTGCAATTTGTTGACGGTGCTTTGTTTGTTAACTGCGGAAGCCTGAAGTTCTCCGTCGCCGTCAAAGCCGTAAGAAGGGTTGTTTTTGTCGCCTTTATCGATTGAATTGTTCACAGATTCCTCCTCTGAATTTGTCGCGGATTCCTCTTCGCGTTTGCTTTCCGATTCTCCTCCGACGGACGCGCCGCCCGTGTTTCCGCAACCGAACGCGAAAATCGTCACGAAAACAACCGCCAGAATAAGAGCCAGTAGTTTGATTTGTTTTTTCATCGGTTTTCCTCCTTAATCGAAATATCCGTAGGTGTAGGACAGCCTGCCTATAG
This sequence comes from uncultured Clostridia bacterium, assembly GCA_934292955.1. The sequence continues at coordinate 8,988 of CAKQXZ010000005.1, read as the reverse complement.
GCGCGCTGTCGCCCTGAATATAAAAGTTCATAACGTCGGACGAATCGACGTGATCGGAAACCTTGAACCTTATCGCGGGGAGGTTGCCCGTCTGTCCGATAGCCGAAAGAGGAACGGCGATCGTCATGACTTTTCCGCTGACGTAAACGTCGCAATCGCCCGCAACGGCGTAATTTCCGTTTTCGATACGGCAAATTTTGCCGTATTCGCGGTTTATTACGTAGTCGTAACCGATTCCGTCTTTTTTCGTTCCGATCCAGACGTTCATCCAACTTTTATCTCCGGTTTCGTAAGGCGTGACGTCCGCTGCCGTTTCCACGCGGAAATACATTTTTTCCGAGTCGTGCGCCACTTTCACGGAAGCGATATCGTTTCTCGCCGTGTCGTCCGTAAGAGTCGCGTTTCCGAGATAGTTCCTGAAATTTCTGTTAAGAGCGTCGCCGACGAAGTCGGGATAACTTCTCACTTCGTCCCAGCCTGTTTCCGCAGAGAGGCTCGGAGTTTTCTTATCGATTTTGTATTTCACCGGGGCGCTGTATTTAAACGCGCGGATATTTTTGAACAACTGCAGATAGTAGTTATCGCCGTAACCGCCCTTCATCATTTCGATATCGCGGGAATAATCCTGATCGAAAGCGTCCACGAAGTAAACGCCCGTGACGTCGGCAAACTTGATTGCTATCCACTCGTTCCAGCCCGTGACGAAAACGTTGTTCACGGCGTCGTCGCCCGTTTTCGGGGCGTTCAATGCGGTGTCCCACTGGAACTGGAAATTGATTCCCTTTTCCGGTTCTTCGAGATTCACGAATTCCGTCTGACTGTAACTTCTGCCCCAGTTCGCTTCCCGCAAACTCATTTTGCTCGCCGTGTGCTGAGCGACGGAAACGCTCATCGTTCCGCTGTAGTTCATCTGCGGATAAGTCCAACTCATCCACGGGAAAGCCTCTTCGTCCTGATAAGAGGAGTTTGGCCACTGCGTGTCGCGGATCTGGAAAAAGTCGAGATAAACTTTGTCCTCCGGTTTGCTGTCGTCGAAGTAGAGATTATTGCTTAAAATAAGCGGTTTTCCGTTCGGCGAATACCAAAGGTCGGGATAATAGCAATCGGAAGCGTTCTTGTCGTAAAAAGCGGTGTAGAGCCGTTTCACGACGTCGTAAGTGTGCGAGTTCGTCATAAATCCGACTTTCGGCACGTCCCACCCCTGCTTCCGGTACTTATCGAGAATGGGGAGCATAACCTTTACGACGTTGTCGTAAGTTACGGCGTTCGTCACGTCGAACAAAAGATAATCGATGCCTATCATCGTAAAGAGTTCCACGTGCCTCGTGATTATCCACGGGTCGGCAGAGTGGTAATACCCGTACAACGGTTCGCCCCAGAAATGATAAGTGTTGACGGGGCTATCCTTGCTGCTTGTGGACCAGAGCGCGTCGGGATTGTTTTCTTCGAGGTCGGAAACGTCGTAAATCTTGCTGCCCGAAGCGTGCGCGCCGAGCCACAAAAAGTAGAACAAACCCACGTCGCGCGATTCTTCGCCGTCGCCCGCGAGAGTAACCCGTCCGAGAGCGTCCACCGAAGAAATCGAGTTGCGGGCGAATTCGTAGTCGTTGAGATTTCTCGTGTCGTCAACGGGTTCGACGGGTTTCGCGGTTTCGCTCGTACTTTCCGAAATCGATTCCGAAATCGATTCCGAATCCGAACCGGGAACGGAATCCTGCGCGGAATTCTGCGTTCCGCACGCGCCTGCCGAAAAAATCGTGAGGGCGATAAGCCCTATACATACGGTTTTCTTTAAATCAATCATTTTTACCCCTTGATTGCCGAAACGGCAACGCCGTCGATCAGTTGTTTCTGGAATACCACGAACAAAACCGTCGGGAAGAAGGACATAAACAGTCCCGCCGCCATCTTAAGGTTGGCTTTGTCCGGCGTAACGAACGTGTAGATAGAATCTTTGAAAATCGCATAAGCGAGAGTTTCTTTGCCCTCCGCGCTCATATAAATCAACGGACCGTAGAAATCGCTCCAGCCCGCGTTGAAAACGGCGATTATTATATAAATAAGAACCGGAACGCAGAGCGGAAGGTTGATTTTGAAGTATCTTACGAATGGGTTCGCTCCGTCGATTTTCGCGGCTTCTTCCAATTCGTAAGGAACGCCCGTCATATACTGACGGATAAGGAAGATATAAATCGCGCCGCCGCCGAATAAGTTCGGAATGGTGAGCGGCAGAATGGTGTCGAGCCAGCCGAAGTTCGCGAACATTACGTAAAGAGGAATCTGAGTTACCGTTCCCGGCAGCATCATCGTTCCGAGCATGCACGCAAAGATTGCGTTTTTGCCTATGAACTTATATTTTGCGAAGCCGTATGCCACGAATGACGCGGAAATCGGAATCGCAATGATGTTGAAGCCCACGATTTTCAGCGTTTGCAACAGGTAAGCGAAGTAATTCTGCGCCGTGAAGAGTTGAACGAACGCTTCGAACGAAAACGGGTGCGGAATGAGTTCGATAGGTATCAGTTGCACCTGCGCGCTCGTCATAAAAGCCCTTAAAAACATATAGAGATAAGGAATGACGAGGACGAACGCGAGAACGCTCATTCCGAGATAGATAAACGCGCGGGATATAACGAGTTTCGCGATATCCGCGCCCGTTCTTTTCTTGTTGAAATACTTTTTATCGAAATAGTTTGTCGTAGCGCGAGCCATATTATTCATCCCCCGTGTAAACCCATTTGTTGGTTTTGAAAGTGATGAACGTCAGAATCGCTATCACTACGAACAGCACCCAGGCAACCGCCGAAGCGTAACCGTAATATCCGGAAGCGAATTCCGTGTAGATCTTAACCGCGATGAAGTAAAGGGAATCTCCTTCGCCTCTGCCGCCGTTGGGCGCGTAAACCATCGTCGCGTTGGTCTGCAACGCTCCGATAATGCTCGTTATGAGATTGTAGAATATCATCGGCGTGGACATCGGGATCGTGATTTTAAAAACTCTCGTCCAAACGCCTGCTCCGTCGATTTTCGCCGCTTCGTAAAGCCCCTGCGGAATGTTTTTCAGGGCGGACAGCCAGAGAATCATGCTCGCGCCGATCGTCCAGAAATTCATCAGAACCGCCGAGAACATAGCCGTTTTTTCGGAAGTGAAGAAGGGGAACGGCTCGCTTCTGCCGAGCGATTTAAGCACGCTGTTGAAAAGCCCGAAGTTGGTGTTGTCGAACATCTGCGAGAAGATTACGCCGGAAATAACGCTGGGGATAACCACGGGCAGATAATACAGCACTCTGAAAACGTTCACGCCGCGGATTTTCTGGTTTACGATAACCGCCAGAAAGTAAGAAAGAAAGAGATTGAGCGGCACCGTGATGATCGCGTATAAAAAGGTGTTTGAAAAAACCTTTAAAATCTCTTCGCTGTCGTCGGTGAACATCAATCTGAAGTTGCCGAAGCCGATGAACTCGTAAACGGAAGCGTCGTTATACCGATGAAAACTGTAAATAAGCGATTTCAGAACGGGATAAAGCGTGAATACGAGCATTCCGACGACGAGCGGCAGAACGAAAATCCAGCCGGGAACGCTGTCTTTAATTTTCTTTACGAGAGTCGCTTTCCTGTCTGCGGAAAGGATTCCCTTGTCCTTTAATTTCATCAGATACTCCGTGAATTATTTTACGATAGCCGCTTTTTTAAGGTCTTTGAGCGCGGTTTCGATGCACTTTGCCGCGGTAAACGACGGCTCGCCTTTGGAATTGTAATTCATAATATTGTTAACGAAGTTCGAGCATGCGCCCAGAAGTCCCGTTTTAGTGGTTGCGGCAAAGTTGAGGAAGAAACCTTCGGAATAGTTTCTTTCCGTTTCGTAAGTGGTTGCCGCAAGGTTGATATCTCTGAATCCTTCGCCCCAGGCGGCGGTGTTGTAGTCCTGAAGATCCGCTCTCACGGAAGGCGTGTTCATTCCCGCTTTCGCAAGGGCGTTCTGTCCGTCCGCGCTGAGCATGAAGGAAAGGAACTGCCATGCGAGATCTCTCTTGCTTTCGTCGATTCCCGAATAAATTCCGTAACCCGGAACGCCGTAACCCGTCACGCCGTTTTCGCCGTTAATCACGGGGAAAGTGACTATGTCGTAATTTTCGCCGATATAATTTTTATATTTTTTGATTGCGGAAGAGGAGTGGAAAAGCATCGCGCCGCTTCCGTTTTCGTAGTTCGCGCCGCCGCCGTTCGTGGGGGCTATGATTTTCTTTTCCACAAGTTCGCGGATCATAGCGATCGTCGCGCGGGTTGCGTCGCTGTCGAGCGACCATTTGCCGTTTTCATAGAACGTCGCGCCGTTGGATTTGAAAAGCGAGAACAAAACGGGCGACCAGGCGAACGAAGCGTCCAATATATATCTGCCGTTGGCGGCGGTCCAACCCTTTGAATCGTAGTAAGCGCGGATTGCCTCGCAGACTTTGACGAATTCTTCCCACGTCCAGCCGTTTTTCACGGTGTCGAGCGTAACGCTTTTATCAGGTCTGCCGTCCCATTCGAGAGCCGCTTTGACGTATTTCATGTTGAGGTGAGTTACGATTCTGTCCGAACTTCTCGGAATGAAATACTGCGCGCCCGAATAATTTTTCTGTCCGAGTTTCATCGCGCCGGAAACAAACTGCGCCGACCACGTTGCCGGAGCGTTTTCGTCCGCGGGAGAGTAAGCCTCGTTCTCGGCTTTTATATACGGATCGAGATTAAGGTAGAGGTTGCTCGAGATGAAGCGGAACGATTCGGTTTCGCTCGTATAGAAAATGTCGGGAATATTTTTCGCGTTGTATCTTCCGATAACAGCGCTCGAATAATCCGAACCCGAAATACGCACGGGTTCTATCGTGACGTTGGGGAAAAGTTGTTTAAACGCCGCGCCCAACGCGTTCACGAGATCGGTTTCGTAAGGATCGGCGGTTACGCCCACGGTCAGAGTAGCCGTCTGATTGTAGTCGTCGTCGGTCATGTCGATGTTTGGTGTGTAATCCGCGGTTTCGCCCGCGCTGCCGTTACTGCCGTTGTTGCCGCCGTTGCTTCCGGACTGGCTCGGAGATTTGCAGCTCGCGAAGCATATAAGCGTAAATATGCACGCGATGATAAGCGCAAGTAATTTTTTCATTTTGCCTCCTGTTATGACACGCGTCATTCTATAAAAATTTTTTTGAAAGAATAGTTCATTCTTTTTTGCGTAATATGAGTTTTGTTTCGTTTCTTTTTTTCCCTATTAAGGGGATTTCGCTTGGGGCGAAGCCACAAGCGAAAGAGGATATCCTCTTTCCGAAATTTTGAATTTTCGTTTTTCGTTTTTTTTCGTTGTTTGTTTTATTTTTTTCTTCGGCGATAATTAACTGAACGCTTACGTTCTCGCCTTGGCGACGGAATCGCGCAGAACGGAAACCGCTTCGAAACTAAGCGTCCGGTAAGGCGTCTGATATCCGCTGTCAATCCGGTCGATAATCGCCTTCGCGATCGCCCGCCCGTATTCTTTCTTGTCAAAACCTATTGTGCATAATCCGGGGATAAAATATTCGCCGAACGAAATATTATCGCAACCGATAACCGAAATATCTTCGGGACAACGGAGTCCGAGTTCGGCAAATCTCTTCATAAGTCCTATCGCGCACAAGTCGTTCGTGGCGAAAACCGCGGTCGTTTCCGGGTGAATTTTTATCAGTTCGTCCGCCAGAATATAACCTATACGCTCCGAACGCAGAGAATAATTATAATTACAAAATATATAAGAATCGTCCTCGAAAAAGCCCATTTCGGCTCGTTTAGCCAAAAACGTCGAGCCTCTGGAATCGGCTTCGAAACGCATTTTGTCAACCGTGCTTACGTAAGCCACTCGTTTATGCCCGAGCGAAGAGAGCAGTTGCATATAATTCGTCATCGCTTTTACGTAGTCGTTCACCACGATGAAACTGTTTTCCCCGGAGAAATTGACGAGTACGGTTCTTTGCGATTCGAGAGTGGTTATGAAACTGTCGGGCAGGGCGTTCGTCATAAAGTTTACGAGGGCGTCGAGTCTGCGTTCGCAGATAGCGTCAAGTTTTTTGTTCAACTTATTGTCGAGCAGAAAGGTCGTAACCATATAACCTTTGCCGGCGGCGTATTCTTCAAGCCCTTCGATTATCTCCGCGTGATAGGGGTTGGTCATTTCGTAAACCGCCACGCCTATGTGATTGCTTTTTCGTTTCGCAAGGCTTTTCGCCGTGAAATCGGGGACGTAATTCAGATCCTCGATAGCCTTTTTTACGCGTCTGACGTATTCAGGCTTAACCGAAGCCTTATTATTCATTACGTTGGAAACGGTCCCGACCGATACCCCCGCCCTTTTTGCGACGTCCGTCCTTGTTATCATTATTCTTTTCCCGTGATTCGTTTTCTCGTCCGATTATTACGCATCAGTTCTGTGACACGCGTCATTTGCAATGCTATTATATCACGTTTCCTGTAAATGTCAATACTTTTTTTTAAAAATTTTTTATTTTGTTTTTGAATATCGGATTTGTTTACCGAAAGGGTGCGCGGTAGCCGATCGTTAGCCACAGGCGATTGCGTTAGAACTCGGTCCTGCCTTGTGTTTTTGACTAATACGTCGTTGCGTTCGCGCTCGGTTATGCCTTGCGGTTTTGATGATGAATTATACTATTAAGCGCAAAAGTCAGGAAATAAAAAGTGAATATATTATTAAGGAAGCCATACAACAGTCGGGCTTTTTTATAAAATTAAGGACGGATAATTTGACATATTATCCGTCCTGTTCTAAAAAACCGCCTATAAGTCGATTATCGACGGTTTTATGATGATATTATAATTGAGTTGCGGGTTGCGGAAGCGCGCAGACCGCGCCGTTCAGCGTTTGCGGTATACTCTTAATTCGTAAGGCGCAAAGTCGGGCGCGGAACTCGTCGTAGACTGCGGCGATATGGTTCAGTTGTATCCCGTGATTCCCGAAAAAAACAATTGAAAAGCCGTCGGGCGGGAATTAAAATAAAGTCGTCGGTTCAAGTTTTGTCTTTAGAAACCGTGTCAAAATGCAGTTCAAGGATTCAAATATTCCGCGAAGCGTTTAAACAACCGAATATAGCAACAAAAAAGCGCAAGACCTACTTAATCTTGCGCTTTTTACGTTTTGTAGTTTCGTGCTACAAAGATGGAGCTACTGGCCGGACTTGTAAGGAGCAAGGCAATAATGATAGTCGAAAAATCAGGCGTTTGAATTGCCTTGCGACGGAAAAGCGCTTTGCTCGACAATTATTTAAAAAAATAAAAACATAATAGTTTTATAAATACGGGCAAGCCGTGGCGATTGCTGAATTGCAATCGCCACGGCTTAAAAATTATCTGTTATCAGCGGGAACAATACTCCGGATTCTTTACGGGCAATTAAAGAAATTTCAATAAGGCTTCGCGTTTTTCGGGCGAAAGTTTTTTGATTTTCGTGAGTATAATTTTGTCTTGCTCATAATTCTCATAGTCGTCGTAAAAAAATTCTTCTTCCGTAATCCCGCATGCCTCGATTATGCGAAGAAGCGTTTCCAGGCTCGGCAAAAAGTCCTTTTTGCTTTCAAGCCGGTTGATGTAGCCCCAGTTCATTTCGATGTCCATCGAAAGAGCTTTTTGCGATAGCCCCGCTTTCGTACGAAAATAACCCGCTCTTGCAATAATTTCTTTTTTATCCATAACGCACCACCTGAAATTACTTTTTATATTTTATATTGTATTAATATTTTATATTGTATTATGTATTATCGGAGAATGGTGGCGTGTATTATACAGTAAAATCGCAATGTGTACGATTAAATGCATAAAAATATCACATATAATGTGATTTTGCTTTACAATACACGATTGTAATGCTATAATAATCGCAGAGTATGTTGCATCGAAGCGCGTTATTTTTATCTGGTATAATCCGATATAATATGTGGCTAAGATGCGCAGAAAATAATCGAGAGGTGTAAAAAATGAAAAAACTTGTTTCTTTTTTGTTGGCTGCCTGCTTGTGTCTGTCCTTTGACTTAACGTTTACGGCTTGCGGAAAAAATGACGACGAAAGTCCCAAGGAAATGACGAAAGAAGAGATTTCCGCGGCTTATAAAACCGTTGCGAGTGAAGCGTACAAAAAACTGGGCTTCGACCCGAATCCTTCCGAGGCGACTGCCAATAAGTCCGAAGTCGCCGCAATGTCGATAAAATCGCTTCCGGAGATAGGGCAGGAGGAAACCGTCGCCGCAAGTCACGGGCTTGCTTTTGCCGTATCGCTTGTCGCGATAGCGGACATGGTCGGCGATTTGTACGCAAACCCCGAATTTACCGTTACGGACAAGGTTGTTACGTTTTCTGTTGCGGGTGCTACGATTTCTTTGCTCCCTGTTCTTGACGTAGAAAATAATCGGGTTTACATAGAATGCATATCGAATGTGGCAGGCGGAACGAGTTATCTGGTGTTGGATTTCTCCTTTAATTTTTCGTCAAAGACGCTGGACGCGATGACGCTCGGTTTGTTTTTGGGTGACAATGAAGAAAAGGTTAAGCCCAACTTTTATGTCCGCATGACCGATAATAAATTTTATTGGATCGGCGTTCTCGGCGGAGAAACGACCGAGGAGTATGAGACGACGGGAAATGAACTTTATGCGGCGTTTAACGAAAAAAAGAAGGACGAAGTCACGCTTACGGCAGATTTCAGCGCAGAATATGCCGCTTATATGCAGACCGTTCAGAAAGGTTATGCGGATGCTATGAACTGAGAAAAATGATGATTATTTAAAACCCCCGCGTTGCTTCATGCAACGCGGGGGTTTTATCGTTATTAACATTATACATAGAATTCAACGATTTATATAGGGATTCCATTCGCCATCACTAATTATCGAAAACGCGTCACCGCGACGCGGCGCGAAGACAAATTTAATTAAACAGATTTGAATAAACAAAGTTGAGTAAATTGTTCTGAAA